>NZ_JBSREH010000010.1:0-67199 GCF_055145905.1 Modicisalibacter sp.
TCGTGCATGAGGTCCTGGGTCTGCGGCGACATGCGCTCGTAGACGCGCCGGTTGACGGCGATGTCCATCAGGTCGACGGCCTGGTGCAGGCAGGGTGTGGAGGGCGGGCCCATGATGATGTACTTGGCCACCTGCCAGAAGCCCAGCTCATAGTTGACCGCCGCACCGGTGTAGTCGGCGGCGTCGATGGTGCCCTTCTCCAGCGCCGGATAGACCTCGGAACCGGGCAGCAGCGTGGTCCGCGCGCCGATCGAGGCGAAGGTCTCGGCGACGATCCCGCCGGGCATGCGCAGCTTGATGCCCTTGAAGTCGTCGAAGCTTCTCAGCGGCACCTTGGAGTGGATCAAGTTGAGGTCGTGGTGGACGTAGCCCAGCAGTTCCTGCCCCTGCTTGTGATAGAGATCCTTGGCGATGCCGAAGCCGCCGTAGGCACCGAACATGATGTCCCACTGGTGCGGCATCGACAGCCCCATCGGGTAGGCGGTCAGGAACACCCCGGCGGGCATCTTGCCGGGCCAGTAGACGGTGAACCAGTTCTGGCCGTCGAGCACACCGTTGCGCACGGCATCGGCAACCTCGAAGGCCCCGGCGACCGCACCGGCCGGGAACGGCTTGATGGTCACCTCCCCTCCCGTCAGCTCCTGGACACTGTTGGCCCAGGTCTCGAAGGTCTTGTACCCGGTCGTCCCCGGCTGCCAGGAGGACTGCATGCGGATCTGGATTCCCTGCTGGGCCTGGACATTGCCGACCCAGGGGGCCGCGACGGCGGCGGCGGACCCCACGGCGGCGCCTTTCAGGAAGCGGCGGCGTGTGGTGGATTGCGATACCGCCGCGTTCAGGGTATCGGTCGTAGAGGTCTCGGTAGCGGGCGTCTTGGGCGTTTTATCTTGCATGGCAAGGTCTCCTGGGAATCAGGCCACCCTGACTGATGCAGGGTGATATGGCTTGTTGTTCTACCCGTTCTGCCTGGCGCGGCAGTACGTCCCGCTGTTCACAGTAGCCGAGTTGCGTTGGCTGGCCACCGGGGTCGTCAACGCTGAACGCCCCGGCTGACGGGCTCCGCCCCCGTTATCGCGCCGCCGGCCACGCCCCGTGCGGGCTGCTCTGGTCATACCAGTTACCCTGCCAATTCAACCTTTTAGACCAAAGCACGACCTTATCGGGGTTGCCCTTTGCCCCCGCCCCGTCGCCAAGGAGGCAAAACAAGGCGCAAAACCACCCCTTTTATCTCGCCTGCGCCGGTGCGGCCCCGTCAATCGACCACCGTGGGCGCGGCACACCGGCCGGGCGCGGTATACTGCCGCGTATCCGATCTGCCACTATCCACCCTTGCAAAAGCACACGACGAGCGGTCGCCCGACACCGCCTCCGTAGCCACCAGGGAGCGTTACCATGACCCACTGTGCACGCGTCGAGGGCCGCTGCGGTCGCTGCGACCAGCCCCTGCCGTTCGATTTCACCATGGCCTTTCAGCCCATCGTCGATGTCGGCGAGCGCCGCGTCGTGGCCTACGAGGCCCTGGTACGCGGCAACCAGGGCGAATCGGCCTGGCAGGTCCTGCAGCAAGTGAACGACGCGCTGCTCTACCGCTTCGACCAGGCCTGCCGTGTCAAGGCCATCGAACTGGCCAGCCGCCTTAAAATGCAAGCCATGCTGTCGATCAACTTCCTGCCCAACGCCGTCTACGAGCCGGCCGCCTGCATCCAGGCAACCATGGAAGCCGCCCGGCGCCACGCCTGGCCGACCGAGCGAATCAACTTCGAGATCGTCGAGAGCGAGGCCGTTACCGACCGCCAGCACCTCAAGCGCATCGTCGACGACTACCGCCAGATGGGGTTTTCCACCGCGCTGGACGATTTCGGCGCGGGCTACGCCAATCTCGACCTGCTCACCGAACTTCACCCCGACACGCTCAAGCTCGACCGCCAGCTGGTGATGGGTATCGACAGCGATCCACGCCGGCAGGCCCTGGTCGAGACGCTTGTCGCCCTGGCCGACCGCATCGACTGCCGACTGATTGCCGAGGGTGTGGAAACCCCGGCCGAGTCACGCTGGCTCCATCAGGCGGGCATCTCCCGGCAGCAGGGCTACCACTTCGCCCGACCGGCCGTGGAGAGCCTTCCGAACGTCCCCGCCGAACGCTTCAGCGCCGTTCTCGGCGGCTGACGACCGGCGGGGCGCCCGGCGGGTTGCGATGCTCTGGCGGCAAGGCGTCGCAAGACAATGAGCGTTTATATAATTAGCACGCCATGGAAAGTTGCCCGATCAATACATACACTGGTGTAGGTACCAAGAGACCTCCTGGAAAAGAAGCGCCGAAACCATGCTCATGTCACGCTACGTCACGCCGCTCGCCCTGCTGTGTACCGGCCTGCTCGCCTCGCCGTTCGCCGCCGCGACCGACCTCTATTCGCTCAAGGTCAGCAACGACCTGTTCTCGTCCAGCGAGGATGGCCACTACTCCAGCGGAGTCGAGCTCAGCCGCACCACCCTGCCCGAGGCCGACCACTGGTCGCGGCGCTTCGCCGACTGGCTGCCCGGCTGGCAGGCCGACGATGTCGATGCCGTCAGCTATCACCTGGCGCATCAGATCTACACTCCCAACGACATCAGGCGCCGCCATCCACGCGGCGACGATCGCCCCTATGCCGGGGTGCTGCTCGGCGGGGTCTCGTTCTTCGCCGATGAGGAACACGATGGCTGGCGCGAGGCCTCGATGCTCGACCTGCAGCTCGGCTGGGTGGGCCCCGCCGCGGGCGGCGCCGTGCTGCAGGACCGCGTCCACAAGATGACCGGCAGCGACGACCCCAGGGGCTGGAGCCACCAGCTCGACAACGAGCCGCTGCTCGGGGTCGCCGGCAACAAGGCCTGGTGGTGGCAGGACCGGCTGGCCGGGCTGGAGTGGGAGTACGGTCCCAGCACCTCTTTTCAGGTCGGCAACCTCTACGACTACGTGGGCGGCGGTGGGGCGATTCGCTTCGGCGAGGGTCTCGACAAGAGCTTCGGTATCCCCAGCGTCGCCCCGGCCCTGGGCGGACGCCAGGGCTTCCGGGCCGGTGGCGGCTTCGGCTGGTACGGTTTCCTCGGGACCGAGGCACGCTACATGGCCCACAACCTGCTGCTCGACGGCAACTCCTTCAAGGATGGCCCCAGCGTCGACCGGCGCGAGTGGGTGGGCGACCTGAGCGCCGGCCTCGTCGTCAGCTGGGACAACTGGCAGATCGCCCTTACCCACATCTGGCGCACCCGCGAATTCGAGACGCAAACGAGTGCCGACCGCTTCGGGTCGATCACGCTGTCGAAATGGCTATAGCAAGCGCCGCAGCACACCCTCGTCCTGCAGCAGCTTGACGATCGCCTCGGCGCCCTGCTCGGGCGTCGCGTCGGTCAGCACCTGCCCACCACCGCCTTCCGCCTTGGCGGCGGCCGCCTTGAAACGATCCCGCGCCGAGGCGGCCTTGACCACCTTGAGCCGCTTGGGGCGCGGCCGGGCAGGCTCGAGCGTCCAGCCGGCCAGCGCCGCATCGGGCCGCGACACCTGTTCGCTGACGACGAGCCGGCCACGGCGGGCCGGGCCGAACGCGCTCTGGCGGGGCGCCGGCGCCGCCTCGTCGACGGTAATCACCGCCGGCAGGCGAACGCGCAGTCGGCGGCGCTGGCCACGCGGCAGCGCCTGCAGCAACGTGACATGCTCCGGCTCGATGCGCTCGATCTCGGCCAGGCCGGTGACGATCGGCCACCCCAACGACTCGGCCAGCAGATAGGGCAGCAGCCCCGAGCCTTCACCGGTTTCCGCCCGGGTGCCGCAGAGCAACAACCGCGGCGGGGCCTCGCGCAACGTGCTCGTCAACGCCGGCAGCACATCGGCGTCACGCGTCTGCTCGATCAACGTCAGGCCCTCGAAGCCCATACCCAGATAGCCCCGCAGGGCGGTCTCGCTGTCGGTCTCGTGGCGCCCGGCATGAATCAACCGCACGTGGGCCTTGTTCAGGGTCAGCGCCGCCTCCACGGCGCGGGCATCCTGATCGGCCCGCCGGGTCCGCCCGGTCACGGGGTGGCGGCCGACCGAAACCAGCACCGCCACGTCCAGCGCCCCGGCGGCGTTCTTCGTCGTCTCATGCGGCATCACGCTTGCCTCCGTCTTCCTGGCGCGCCTGCTCGACGCGCGTCACCAGTGCCTCGAGAATCGCCGCGCTGTCGCCGATCACGGCCAGATCGGCCCGCTTGATCATGTCGCAGCCGGGGTCGACGTTGACGGCCACCACCTTGTCGCAGCGCTGGATCCCCTGCAGGTGCTGGATGGCGCCGCTGATGCCCACGGCCACGTAGACCCGCGCGGTCACCCAGGTGCCGGTGGCGCCCACCTGGCGGTCGCGCGGCATGAAGCCGTCGTCCACCGCCACCCGCGACGCCCCCTCGGTGGCGCCGAGCGCCGTGGCGGCCCGGTGGTAGCCCTCCCAGTCGCGGATGCCGTTGCCGGCGGCGAGGATGAACTCCGCCTCGCCCAGCGCCACGCTGGCCGGATCGACGGCCACCGCGCCCAGGTCCTCGACCCGCGAGAAGGCCTCCGGCAGGGCCGGCGGCGCGAGCGGTCGCGCCGCATGCACGGTCTCGCTGACCGGCTCGGCACACTCCGCCAGCGCCAGCGCCACCCGCGGCAGGTCGCGCCGGATGTCGAGCGAGCCCGCCGCGCCGCGGCAGGTGGCATGCCAGCCCAGGGCGCTGCCGGCGTCCGGCTCGATCTGCCAGAGTCCGGCGGCCGGTCGCTCGCCCAGCCGCGCCGCCAGACGGCGGCCAAGCTCGCCACCGCCCAGCGCGGAGTCCGGCAGCAGCCAGTGGCGCGGTGACAGCGACTCCTCGATGGCACTCAGCGCCGCGATCCGCGCCTCGGGCGCATAGCCGGCAAGGCGCGGTTCATCGAGGGTGACCAGGCGATCGACCCCGGCCTCGGCGAAGCCGCTCTCGCGGGCCTCGCCGAAGACGATCGCCACCACCGCCCCGGGGGCCTGCGGATCGGCATCGGCCAGCCGGCGGGCCAGCCCCAGCAGGTCGCGGTCGTGGGACGACAGGCGGCCCCCGGCGAGGTCGGGCACCACCGCCACCAGGAACGCCGGCGACTCGATCTCGACACGCTGCCGGGCCGGCTGGCCGTCGCCACGGTCGCCCGCCGACGACCGGCCGGCGCCCTGCTGCACGCCGCTGCGATCGATGCGCTTGATGCCGTTGGGGCCGGTGAAGCCGACGGCATGCGGATCGCGGCGTATCCGGCCGTTGGGGCCCGGCCACTCGCTGGGCGCGGCGCCCTCGCCCAGCTCGGCGAGCACGTCGAGATGCTCGGGGTGCAGACGGTTGCGGGCGATCCACTCCTTGCGGGGATCGCGACGAACGATCTCGCTCATGCGGCCTCCTCCTCGGTGACACGCCGCCGGTCCTTCGCCGGCGCACTCTCGTCCAGCGCATCGGCGACCAGCTCGGCGATATCCTTGACCACGGCGCGGTCCTCGGCCACCACGCCCTCGAGCATGGCGGTGCACTGCGGGCAGCCCACCGCGACCAGATCGGCGCCGGTCTCGCTCACGTCGTTCATGCGCATGTCGGGGATCCGCTGCTTGCCGGGGATGTCGGTGATCGGCGCGCCGCCGCCGCCGCCGCAGCAGCGCGACCGGTAGCCGGAACGCGCCATCTCGACCCGCTCCACGCCAAGGGCGTCGAGCACCGCCCGCGGCGCGGCGTACTCGCCGTTGTAGCGGCCCAGGTAGCAGGGATCGTGGTAGGTCACGCGGCCGAGTCGGCTGGCCTTGAGTGACAGCCAGCCGGCCTCGAGCAGCTCGTTGATGTAGGTGCTGTGGTGGCTGACCTCATAGTTACCGCCCAGCTCGCCATACTCGTTGGCCAGCACATGGAAGCTGTGCGGATCGCAGGTGACGATGCGATCGAAGCGGTACTGGGCCAGGGTGGCGATGTTGCGGCGCGCCAGGCTCTGGAAGGTCGCCTCGTCGCCCAGCCGCCGCGCCACGTCGCCGCTGTCGCGCTCCTCGTTGCCGAGCACCGCGAAATCGACCCCGGCGGCACGCAGCACCTTGACCAGTGCCCGCAGGGTGCGCTGGTTGCGCATGTCGAAGACCCCGTCGCCCAGCCACAGCAGCACCTGGGCCTCGCCGCGCTCGGCCATCAGCGGCAGCTCGAGGTCCGCCGCCCAGTGCAGGCGCGAACCGGGATCGAAGCCGCCGGGATTGTCGGTGGCGATCAGGTTGTCGAGTACCTCGGCGCCCTTGTTCGGCGTGTTGCCGTGTTCCAGGGTCAGAAAGCGGCGCATGTCGACGATGGCATCGACGTGCTCGATCATCATCGGGCACTCCTCGACGCAGGCGCGGCAGGTGGTGCAGGACCACAGCGTCTCGGCGTCGACCAGCGCCGTGCCCTCGCGGGCGACGATCGGCCCGTGGGGGTCGCCGGCGTGCTCGCCGACGGCCTTGCCGGGATACGGCGAACCGGCGTAGGCGGCATCGCTGCCGCCCGCCATGCCCACCACCATGTCCTGGACCAGCTTCTTGGGATTGAGCGGCTGACCGGCGGCGAACGCCGGGCAGACTGCTTCGCAGCGCCCGCACTGCACGCAGGCGTCGAAGCCCAGCAGCTGGTTCCAGGTGAAGTCGGCGGGCGTCTCGACGCCCAGCGGCGCCTCGGCATCGTCGAGATCCAGCGCCTTGAGCCCCGTGGAACGCCGTCCCGGACCGGCCGCGGTGGAGAACCGCTCGGCCCGGCGATGAAAGGCCAGATGCAGGGCGCCGGCGAAGGCATGCTTCATCGGCCCGCCCCAGGTCATGCCGAACACCAGTTCGGCCAGCCCCCAGGCCACCGCCGCGGCAAGCAGCACCGCGACCAGCCAGCCACCGGCGTCGGGGGGCAGCACGCCCACCGCCGGCAGGGTGGCCACGAAGATGCCCAGCGAGAACGCCATCAGGCTCTTGGGCAGGCGCATCCAGGGACCCTTCGACAGCCGCGCCGGCGGGTTGATCCGGCGGCGGGCGACGAACAGGCTGCCCACGAACATCGTCGCGCTGGCCGCCAGCAGCAGCCAGCCCAGCACGCCCTCGGCCAGGCCCAGGCCATGGACGACGATCGCCAGCGCCATGGCGGCGACGAAGCCGCCGGCGGTGGCCACGTGGGTGCTGGACATCACCTTGTCGCGCGCCACCACGTGGTGCAGGTCGACCAGGTAACGGCGCGGCACCGCGGCCAGGCCACCCAGAACGGGCACCGGCGACGGTCGCCCCTGGCGCCACAGGCGAATGCGCCGCACGGCGCCGATCGCCGCCAGCGCCAGAGCGGAGAAGATCAGGATCGGCAGGAGGATATCGAGCATCTCGCTCACCTCGTGTTCGGAACCATAAGCGGAGGAATTCGCTTCGCCACCCTGCATGCCCCTGGGCTGATCCGGCGGCAGGCCTTCGCGAGGGCGCTGTGAACCCGTCCCTGGACGCTACCTTTGCCATCTGACCGCCATGGATGGCGGAAATGCCGGAATGGAAAGGAACACTTTCCGGCCATGGCAAAGGACCCTCGCTACACCCTGCCCCCGGCGCCCATCGGCCTGGGTGGCCAGGACCCTTCCGGCTTCAAGCTCGAGTTAAAAGTCCTTGCAAATCCGCAGGGCATCATAGATCGCCGCATGCGTATTGCGCGGTGCCGTGCAGTCGCCCAGCCGGAACAGCACGAAGCCGGCATTCGGGTCATCGTCCAGCGTGGCCAGCGCGGGCTGCGGCTGGATGGCGTAGAGCGCCTCGAGGTCGACCTGGCCCTTGTTGCGGGACTGCTCCTTGAGCGTGTAGTAGAGCGCCTCGTCGGGCCGCACGCCGTTCTCGACCACCACCTGGTCGACCACCCGCTCCTCCTGGGCGCCGGTGTACTCGTTCTCGAGCACCGCCACCAGCGAGTCGCCCTCGCGATAGACCTTGTGCAGCGCCAGGTCGGAGGTCATGATCACCTCCTTCTCGTAGAGGCTGCGGTAGTACGTCGGGAAGGTGGTGCCCCCCACCGCCGCGCCGGGCTTGATGTCGTCGGTGACGATCTCGACCTTGGCGCCCTTGTCGGCCAGGTAGTCGGCCGCAGAGACCCCGGCAAACTCGCAGATGGAATCGAAGATCAGCACATTCCTGCCGGGCTCCACGGCGCCGCTGAGGATGTCCCAGGTGCTGACCACCAGGCTCTGTTCGCGATCCTCGGCATAGCCCCATTCGGGCACCTGCGACAGGAAGGGCTGACCGCCGGTGGCGAGCACCACGATGTCCGGGCGCAGGTCGCCGATGGTCGCCGCGTCGGCGCGGGTGCCCAGGCGCAGGTCGACTTTGAGGCGTGCCAGCTCGAGCTGATACCAGCGGGTGATGCCGGCGATCTGGTCGCGCTGCGGCGCCCTGGCGGCCAGGGTGATCTGGCCACCGAGCTGGTCGGCGGCCTCGAACAGGGTGACATCGTGGCCGCGCTCGGCCGCGACACGCGCCGCCTCCATGCCGCCGGGGCCGCCCCCGACCACCACGACCTTGCGCTTCGGCCCGTCGCTGGGCTCGATGATGTGCGGCAGGCCCATGTACTCGCGCGAGGTGGCGGCATTCTGGATGCACAGCACGTCGAGGCCCTGGTACTGGCGGTCGATGCAGTAGTTGGCGCCCACACACTGCTTGATCTGGTCGACCTGGTCCATCTTGATCTTGGCGATCAGGTGCGGGTCGGCGATGTGCGCGCGGGTCATGCCCACCATGTCGACATAGCCGCCCTCGAGGATGCGGCTGGCCTGGTTGGGATCCTTGATGTTCTGGGCGTGGATCACCGGCGCACCGACCACTTCCTTGATGCCCGCCGCCAGATGCAGGAACGGCTCCGGCGGATAGGACATGTTGGGAATCACGTTGGCGAGGGTGTCGTGCGTGTCGCAGCCCGAGCCGACCACGCCGAAGAAGTCGACCATGCCGGTGGCGTCGTAGTAGGCGGCGATCTGCTTCATGTCGTCGTGGGTCAGGCCGTCCGGATGGAACTCGTCGCCGCAGATGCGCATGCCCACCACGAAGTCGTCGCCGACCTCGGCGCGCACCGCCTTGAGCACCTCCATGCCGAAGCGCATGCGGTTCTCGAAGCTGCCGCCCCACTGGTCCTCGCGCTTGTTGACGCGCGGGCTCCAGAACTGGTCGATCAGGTGCTGGTGGACGGCGGACAGCTCGATGCCGTCGAGCCCGCCTTCCTTGACGCGCCGCGCCCCCTGGGCGAAGTCATCGATGACGCGCCAGATCTCCTCTTCCTCGATGGTCTTGCAGGTCGAGCGGTGGACCGGCTCGCGGATCCCCGACGGCGACAGCAGGGTCGGCCAGTCGAAGCCGTCCCAGCGCGAGCGGCGCCCCATGTGGGTGATCTGGATCATGATCTTGCCGCCGTGCTTGTGGACGGCATCCGCCAGGTTCTGGAAGTGCGGAATGATCCGGTCGGTGGAGACGTTGACCGAGCTCCACCAGGCCTGCGGGCTGTCGATCGACACCGGCGAGGAGCCGCCGCAGATGGCGAGCCCCACGCCGCCTTTCGCCTTCTCCTCGTAGTACTTGACGTAGCGCTCGGTGGTCATGCCGCCGTCGGTGGCGTAGACCTCGGCGTGAGCGGTGCTGACCACGCGATTGCGGATCGTGAGATTGCCGATCTCGATCGGCTTGAACAGGGCGTCGAATGCCATCTCGGGAACCTCAGCCTGCCAAAGTATGACGGGGAATGACCGTGAAACGGCCGACGTCGCAGCCTTCCTCGGCGGCGCTCTGGGTCTGCTCGGCGCTGGTGCGCAGGTCGCTTCCGCAGGCCTCGAGGATCTGGTCCATGGCGCCGGCGAACCAGCCGGTGAACATGTACTCGACCTTGCGGTTGACCTTGCCGAGCTGATAGACGAAGGCGCTGTGCTCGAGGCGCACCTGGGCGGTGCCGGCCTCCAGGTCGATCGCCTCGGTGATGAAGCGTCCCCAGCCACGCTGGGAGAGGCGCTTCATGTAATGCTCGAACACCGCCACGCCCTCGAGGCCGTGCAGCTCGGCCTCCTTCTCGCACCAGTGCCAGGCGCTCTTGTAGCCGGCGTGGTAGAGGATGTCGGCGTAGGTCTCGACACCCAGCGCCTCTTCCACGGCGACGTGGTTGTTGATGAAGAAGTGGCGCGGCACGTAGAGCATCGGCAGGGCATCGGTGGTCCACACGCCGGTCTCGCTATCCACCTCGATGGGCAGTTCGGGGGCCGTCTTGGTCACGGTTGGGTTCCTCAATCTTGCTGATTGTTATGGCCTTCGGGCTTCGGGCTTCGGGCTTCGGGCTTCGGGCTTCGGTAGCAGGATTGTTCGCAGCTCTCAGCTCTCAGCTCGTGGCTCGTGGCTCGTGGCTCGTGGCTCGTGGCTCGTGGCTCGTGGCTCGTGGCTTATTGTCCCCAGACGTCCCTGAGCACCCGCACCCAGTTCTCGCCCATGATCTTGCGCACCTGGGCCTCGCTGAAGCCGCGACGCGAGAGCGCCTCGGTGAGGTTGGGGAACTCGCCGATGGTGCGGATGCCCTCGGGGTTGATGATCTTGCCGAAGTTGGTCAGGCGCCGGGCATAGCCCTTGTCGTGGGTCAGCCACTCGAAGAAGTCATGGCCGTGGCCCTGGGTGAAGTCGGTGCCGATGCCGATGGCATCCTCGCCGACGATGTTCATCACGTATTCGATGGCCTCGACGTAGTCGTCGACGGTGGCGTCGACCCCGGCGCGCAGGAAGGGCGTGAACATGGTCACGCCGACGAAACCGCCATGCTCGGCGATGAAGCGCAGTTCCTCGTCGGACTTGTTGCGCGGATGCTCCTTGAGGCCGGCGGGCAGGCAGTGGGAGTAGCAGACCGGCTTCTCGGAGGCCTCGATCACCTCGCGGGATGTTTTCTCGCCGACATGGGACAGATCGCACATGATGCCCACGCGGTTCATCTCGGCGACGATCTCGTGGCCGAAGCCGGAGAGGCCGCCGTCACGCTCGTAGCAGCCGGTGCCGACCAGATTCTGGGTGTTGTAGCACATCTGCACGATGCCCACGCCGAGCTGCTTGAAGACCTCGACGTAGCCGATCTGGTCCTCGAAGGCATGGGCATTCTGGAAGCCGTAGATGATGCCGGTCTTGCCCTCTTCCTTGGCCCGGGTGATGTCGGCGGTGGTGCGCACGGGCCGAACCAGGTCGCGGGACTCGGCCATCAGGGCATTGGTCCTGACGATGTTGTCGACGGTGGCCTGGAAGCCCTCCCAGACGGACACGGTGCAGTTGGCGGCGGTAAGGCCGCCCTTGCGCATGTCCTCGAACAGCTCGCGGTTCCACTTGGCGATGATGAGACCGTCGATGACGATGGCGTCGTCGTGCAGGGCTTGCGGGGTCATGGTCGGCTCCGATGGGGTTGGCGTCATGGCCGCAGAATAGCCTTGCCCCCGGGGCGCCCGGCGCTTGGAAGCGACGGGGGAAATTCCAAAAGCGTCATGGGTGTCGCGAATACGACGCTATCCGATTTGACGTCCCGGCCAACGGCGCCATGCCTAGCTCCCCGAACCGGCCATGCCGGCCCCGGGCAGCGTGTCAGGGTGCCGTAACAGCTTCGCGGGTTGACGACACGTCGTTCCTTTTATAGAACGTTCTTTATATAGAACATCTTCTGGAGACATCGACCGTTCATGGACAATCCGTCACTGACTACTCTGGGACGCCATCTACAGACGTTGCGTCGCACCCGCGGCTGGTCGCTGTCGCATCTGGCGGAGCGGGCGGGTATCGCCAAGTCGAACCTGTCGCGCCTCGAGCAGGGCGATGGCAACCCCACGCTGGATACCCTTTGGCGCCTGGCGATACGGCTCGAGGTGCCCTTCGGCGCTCTGGTCGCACCGATCACCGCCACGCTCGGCGAGGACGGCGTTACCGTGCAACTGATCGACCAGGGGCACGACGCGCCGGCCGTGGATGCCTACTGGATGCGCTGCGAACCGCACACCTGTCGCCGCGCCGAAGCGCATTCGCCAGGCACCCGGGAGTACCTGAGCCTGATCAGCGGTGCGCTGGAGGCCGGCCCGCTCGAGGCGATGCAGGCACTGGCCGTCGGCGACCAGTACGCCTTCGCCGCCGATCGACCGCACGCCTACCGTACCGGCGACACCGCCGCGACCTGTCTGCTGACCATCGTCTACGGCGGAGGGGAACACGGATGACCGATAATACCCCGGTCCACCGCCAGCCCCCGGCCTGGCTGACTGGCCTGCGCGAGGCATTGCCACTGCTCGGCGGCTACGTGCCGGTGGCAGTCTCGTTCGGCCTCGTCGCCACCCAGGCCGGCTTCTCGACCACTGAGGTCGCGGCGATCTCGACACTGATCTACGCCGGCGCCTCGCAGTTCCTGTTCGTCGGCATGGCCGCCGCCGGCGCGCCATTGTGGCTGACGGTGGCCATGACGCTGCTGATCAATATCCGCCATCTGGTCTATGCCCCCAACCTGGCACCCTGGCTGACCCGCAGCCGCTGGTGGCCCTGGCTAATGCACGGCCTGACCGACCAGATCTTCGCGCTGGCGCATACCCGCCTGCCGCAGATAGCGCCGGAACGACGCCTCGGCTGGTTCAGCGGTGCCGCCGGGCTGGCCTGGCTGAGCTGGATCGCCGGCAGCGTACTCGGTGCGGTGGCCGGCGAGTGGCTGACCCGCCGCTGGCCGCTGCTCGGCGAGGTGATGCCGTTCGCCCTGCCGGCGCTGTTTCTGGTGCTGTTGGCGCCCCACTTCACGTCGCTGCGCTGGTCGCTGGCGTTGGGTATCAGCATGGCGGCGGCGCTCGTCCTGGCGCTCGGCGGATTCGCCAACGTCAGCATTCCGCTGGCCGCCGCCGCCGGCGCGCTGGGTTTCTATGCCATCGGCAACCGTCCAGGCGGTGATGGCGAGGCGGCCTCATGAGTGCGTCGATGTGGCTGGCGGTGGTGATCGCCGCCCTGGGTACCCTGGCCCTGCGCCTGTTGCCGCTACTCTGGATGCGCCGCCGCCTGCATCGCTCCACCAACGACGGCGAGGGCAGCAACACCCTGCCCCCCTGGCTGCGCCTGCTGGGGCCGCTGATGATCGCCGCCCTGTTCGGCGTATCGCTGATCCCGCAGCGACAGGATTCCGTCGGCTGGTGCGCGACACTGGTGGGTATCGGCGCTACCCTGATCGTGTGGCGACGCACCCGCACCCTGGGATGGCCGGTGATCGTCGGTGTCGCCACCTTCGGCCTGGTGGTGGTCGCGGTCCGGATAGCCGGGTGACTGCTGGTTCGCGCCGGTCCCGGAGACTACCCCTGAAAACGGAGCACGGCTTTCTGCTAACATCACGGGCTCATCGTTTACCGACTAACGATCTTTTGTCGGACAGGACGCCTCACATCGTCATTCGGTTTCCCAAGGAGAGAGAAACGACATGTCGCAACCTCTTGTGTCCCGAACGGGGGCCATCCTGCTGCTGCTGGCCTCGCTCGTCGGGCTCGCCTTCGCCCTCTATGCCTATTTCACCCCGCTGACCGGCGTCAACGGCACGCTGGGCGCCATGGTCGCCATTCTGGCCTGTATCGTGCTCGCCATCCTGGCAATCGGGCTCGCTGCCGTACCGGGGCGCGGAGCCCGCATCGCGCTGCGCGTGCTGATCCTGCTGGGCCTTGCCGGCACCTTCTTCGCCGGCCTCCTGCTGCATCAATGGTGGGTCGCCATCGCCATGGTAGTGGGTCTCGTCGGGCTGATCATCGACATGATCCGCCCGCCCCGTACCACTCGCCCCACCCACGCCTGAGGAGCCGCGCCATGTTGACCACCCGATTCGCCTTGCCGCGTCTCGTCACGGCCACCGCCCTGACGCTTTCCGTGGTTCCCCTGACGGCCTCGGCTCAGGAGCAGTCCACCGCCCAGGAACAGACCACCAGCCAGGACCAGGCGCGGACCGGCACCCAGGCATCCGACTCCCAAGAGCAAACCGCCAACCCGGATCAGGCCGCCACCGCACAAGACCAGGCCAGCGGGCAGGCATCGAACGCTCAGGCCGACGAATCCGTCGGCCCACCGATTCCGCTGGTCCCCGAAAAGCCGACTTGGGACAGCTTCCACGGCCAGCTCAATGCGCAGAAGTACAGCCCGCTCGATCAGATCACGGCCGATAACGTCGGTGATCTCGAGAAGGTCTGGGAAATCCGGGTATCCGGATTAAGTGGTTGATGGGCCTTCCAGCCCCATCCAACCCTTAGTCCTTCCAGAAGGTTGATAGATCGACACCGAAGTTCTTCTCAGGCTCGGGGAGTCCCATGTTGTAGGTCATGGTGGCTCTGCCCAGAAACGGGGATTCCTTGACTTGTGGCGCCTTCTTCTTGTGCTTGGTGGTATAGAGCATCCGGGCTCGCATTACCTCGAACGAATAGCCCCGGCCATCACGGTTTTTGTCCTTGGCTAGGCGGTTTATCGACTACGTGAAAGCGTTGGTGATCGGGATGTCGGTCTCAAAGTAGGTCAGCATCTCTTCACGCCAGCCACTGACGGCGCTGACGAGATCCTTCCAAACCTCCTTCTGCCCCTGAGGGATGTTGTCAATCCAGGTGGCGAGAGCCTGTTCGGCACCACGCCGATTGGTACAGTCCCAGATATGGTAGAAGCGCTCCTTGTGCTCGTAAGCCGCCAAGAGCTGGGGGGAATGCTCCTGTCCAGGTCTCCATGATGAGCCGTTCGCGGTCTGAAACGTCGTGAGCGCGCTTCAGCAGGATTTTCCGGTCACCTTTGAGGGTCCGGCGCTGATTGGGCTTCAACTCCTTCCTTAGGCCTTTGCGGATCTTCTCTAAGGCCTCGTTGGCCATGCGCACGACGTGGAACTTATCGACCACGATACGGGCCTGTGGCAGCACCGTCTGGAAGGCGCGGCGGTAGGGCTTCCACATGTCCATGCTGACGATCTCGACCTGGTGGCGGTTGGCCATGCTCATGAGGCGTCTTGTCACCCTCTCTTGCTGACGACCGGGTAGCAGGTCCAGCAGGGTGCGCTCTTCCAGATTGGTTAGGATGCAGCAGAGCCCTTGGCAGCAGTCGTGCATCAGGAACGTACAGCTGGCTCATGAAGGCGTGCCGCCTTATCAAGGCCCAGGACGCGCCTATTCCGGAAGTCAAGCATGCGATAGCGAAGACGCTAGGCGATTCAGCGGCGGCGGCTGCCTGGTTGATGTCGTATTTCCGCCCAAATAAAGAGGGCGACACCGAGGAAGATCCATACGTCCGCTAGGTTGAACGATGGCCAGTGCCACTGGGCATAGTGAAAATCGAGAAAATCCTCTACGTAGCCTAACCGCAAGCGATCTGCGACATTGCCCAACGCGCCGCCGAGGATCGCACTGAGGGCGAGCCGATAACTCAGTACGCGTGGTGAACGCCAAAGCCAGTACACCAGTAATATCGAGATAACCAGGGCCAGTCCGATGAAAAGCGGCTGCTGCCAACCGCCGACATCCGCGAGAAAGCTGAAGGCCGCCCCCGTATTGTGGCGGTGGACCCAATTGAAGAAGGGTGCGGCAGGCACGCTTTCACCATGCGCTAGCATGGTGCTGGCAAGGTACTTGCTCGCCTGATCGACAAACAGTAACAGGAGCGAGAGCCACAGCCAGCGCATCGCCTTTCCCGGCTCGTGGGCTTTCTCTGCGAGCCGACTGCCATAAGTAGACATATCCCCTTCCTCCTGACCCAATCTAGAATTTGCTCGCTGCTAAATAACAAGCGTCATGTACCCAACCGATGATGCCGACGAATTCGACGGAGCAGGAGCAGGCCGAGTCCGAGTGCGGTCAGGCCAAGGACAGGCCAATCCCGCCAGCGCACATAAGGGGACGCGCCAGTTCGCGGTGTCACTTCGGCGCTGAGGGTGGCCACTTCGAACTGCGGAGCACGCTTGAGCACTTTGCCCTCATGATTGATGGCTGCTGTGATACCGGTGTTCGTGGCTCGAAGAAGGTCACGTCCGGTTTCGATGGCACGCATGCGTGCCATCTGGAAATGCTGGAGGGGGCCGAGCGAGCTGCCGAACCAGGCATCGTTGCTGACATTCACCAGTAACTGCGCTTCGGGCAGAAGCTCAGTGACTTCGGCACCAAAGACCGCCTCGTAGCAGATGAGTGCCCCTACGGGCACCCCTGCTGCATTCAGGACGTGCGCTTCCCGTCCCGGTGTGAAGTCGGACATGGGCGCCCCGAGCACGTCGAGGGCCGACCCCAAAAGATCCCGAAACGGAACATATTCACCGAAGGGCACCAGGTGGCGTTTGTAGTAGAAGCCTGAGGGATCGGAGAGGCTTACCACGGCGTTGTAGGTACGGCCCTCCGCCTCGCGTACCGGGACGCCAATCATTAACGATGTGCCTGCCTGATCGGCTAACGCCTCAAGCTCAGCAAGATATGCTTTGGCCTGGTCATGCCACATCGGGATTGCCGCTTCTGGCCAGATCACGATATCGGCTCCGAGATGCTGCGCGGTAAGCGCCTGATAGCGCTCAAGTGTGATGTCCCGGTATCTCGGGTCCCATTTCTTGTCTTGCGCGATGTTTCCTTGCAAGAGGACGACATCGATCGGGTCAGCGGCTGGCTGCGTCCATTCACGATCCAGCAGTTGCAAGCCGGCGAGGGTAGCGACTAACACGGCACCGACTACCGCAGCACGGCGCAGGCTTGGCCCCTGGACAACCCAGGCAAGCCCGCCAGCGAGAAGTGCCACCAGTAAACTCACGCCAAGCACGCCAAAGACGGGAGCGATAGTGGCAAGTGTGGTGTCGGTCTGGCTGTAGCCAATGAAGAGCCAGGGAAAGCCGGTCAAGAACCAGGTGCGCATCCATTCACTCAGCACCCATGCCGCAGGTAGCCCTAGCCAGAGTGCCATTGCATCCATCTCAGGGCGCAGGCAGCGCACGAGGTACGCGACGCCCCATGGAAAGAGGGCGAGCAGCGAGACAAAGGCCGCCGTGACTAACACCGCCACCACGGGGCCATTGCCGTACTGGCTAATGCTGATAAAGACCCAGGAGACACCCACGCCGAAGTAGCCAAGGCCAAAGAGGTAGGCCGACCACAGCGCCTGACGCCTTGAAGACTGCGCGGTCAGGACAAAAAATGTTGCCAGAGCGATCACCGCAAGCCATGCCCAGCCCACAGGGGCAAAGGCAAGCGGCATGGCGCCTCCAGCAAGTAGAGCCATCCCCCCTGTCAGAAGCGGCTTATAGCGCACGCCCGTGTATAGGCTAGAGGGTAGCGCGCACTTATCACCCAATGCTCTCTCGCCTCCGAATCCAGGATCAACCCTGTGGCTCATGCTTTCTTGCTCCGCTTAATCAAGCTGCGTCAATTCATTCGGCCGGCTGGCCAGGGTGGCAAAGTGAATGTTTCTGGACTCGACTAGGTGCGCCGTAAGCTGGGAGCTGCTTCGTATTCGGCCAGCACGACAGTGGCTGTGTTGGGGAGCAGTACGTTAGCTTTGCGATACCACCCCTTCCAAGCCCGCTGATACCAGAACGAACAGGACGAAGCCGCCTATGAAAGCCAGCGGTGAGATGTGCGTATCGTCACCGCTCTCGTGAGCCTCGGAGACCATATCTTCGATGGCAGCGACCGTGAGAAGGCCTGCCGTGAACGTCAGTGCCGCTAGCTTAAATGCCTCCGGCTGGTTCCTGAGTACGAAGTAAGCAAAGACGGCTGCCGAGAGCACAGGAATCGCGAAGGAAGCAGAGAGCAGTATCCGCTTGCTACGAGGGATTCCTTTATCTTTCATGGTGGCGATCGTCGCAAAGCCCTCAGGAACATCGGCGAGAACCTGACCCGCCGCCAGGATTATCGCGACCGACGGTGAGACCGCCGACCCCGCCCCGATCAGGAGGCCATCGCTGAACAGGTCGATGGATACGGCGATATAGATCATCCAGACACTCGTCTGACCGCCTTCTCCCTGCTGGCCTTGTCGCTTCTGGAGACTCTCAACGAGCTTCTCGATACCTACGTAAGCAATGCCGCCCAGCGCGAAAGCGAGGGCGATTACCCAGGCTGAGAGGTTCTCTAGCACGCGCGGCATGATTTCAACCGCCACCACCGCAATGACGAGGCCGGCAGCGCCGTGAAGGGCGTAATTGAGACGGCGCCCGGTAGTTCGGGAGGCCTCCGCAGCGAGCCCACCACTAAAATTGCCTAAGGCGGGCAACAGCGCCAGGCCGAGTACCAGCCAGATACTATCCATCATCTTCCTTCCTTGGTTGATTCCTAGATACGCTACCTTGCTGGCTCCGAGCCTTCGCGCTATATGCTGTCGTTCAGGCCTAGCGCGCTTGTACAGCCACTTCGATCAAGTGTCCCAGGCATCGATAGCTGCGTACCGTGCAGCCTCACCCCTTGAGCGCCAGGATGCGCCGAGCGCCGTTGAGGACGATCAGGCCCACGATGGTACCGATAATCAGATCCGGATAATTGGATCCGGTCCACGCCACCAGGGCGCCTGCGGCGATGACGCCCATGTTGATCACCACGTCGTTGGCCGAGAATATCCAGCTTGCCTTCATATGCGCACCGCCCTCGCGATGCTTGGATATCATCAGCAGGCAGGTGGTATTGGCAATCAGTGCGACGAATGCAATCGCCATCATCATCAGCGATTCAGGCTCACTACCGAAAACAAAGCGTCGCACCACCTCGACGAGTACGCCGATAGCCAAAATCAGTTGCAGTACCCCTGCCAGATGCGCGGCACGCACCTGCATCTTCGCACTGTGCCCTACGGCATACAGGGCGAGCCCGTACACGGCCGCATCGGCAAAATTGTCCAGGGATTCTCCAATCAGGCCGGTGGAGTGCGCGATCAGGCCGGTCGTCATTTCCACCACGAACAGGACGGCATTGATACCGAGTAACCAACGCAGGGTGCCGGACTCTTGCGCGGCAGAAGCCGCCGAGCTCTCAGCGGCCCTGATTGTCTCTGGGTCGGCAATGACGGTTTCCTGAAGAGAGGCGCCTAGCCCCAAGGTCGCTAGTTTCGCGGTAATGGGCTCAGCCTCGCCGTCATGCACGACCTCCAACCGACGGTTCGACAAGTCGAAGGACAGCGTTCGAATCTCATCAAAGCCGTTCAGCGCCAAGCGGATCATCCGTTCTTCTGAGGGGCAATCCATCTTCGGCACGGCATACACGCTGACCCATTCCCCTGACGCTTCGGAAGAGACCGGCATATCGGTATCCGCTGCAGGCGTTGCATCGCAGCCACATGGGCCATCACAGGATTTACTCACGATACGGCTCCAGTTAACCAACATAGATTGCTAGTATTAAAAACCATATAGCCACCATAAGGTCAATGGGACAGATGATTCGTTGAGGAGAAAGCCTGATGCGCATTGGTCAGTTAGCACAGATAGCGGGTGTCGACCCCCAGACGATCCGCTTCTACGAGCAGCGGGGCCTGTTGCCATTGCCAGACCGGCAGGAGAATGGTTACCGTATCTACACGAAGCGGCATATCGAGCAGCTTGCCTTTATCCGTCGCTGCCGAATCCTGGACCTGTCACTGGCAGAGATTCGCGAGCTACAGAGCTATCAGGACGGCCCTCACCAGCCTTGTACCGCCGTCAACGCCATGCTCGATGACCACATCTCTCATGTGCGGTCGCAGATAACCGCACTGCAGACGCTTGAGAAACAGCTCGTTGCCCTGAGGGCGAGTTGCAATGATGGACGAGAAATCAGTGCCTGCGGCATCCTGGCGGGTATCAGCGAGGAGAGCAAACAACAACTATGTAGGGCTGGCTCAGGCAATAAGCGCTGAGCAGAGACACGCCGGACCTTGCAGCGACATTGTGAATGCATGGTGTGTTGGTCGCGGCGACTCATTGCGCTTCTCGGCATGCGAGCTTGGGTTACTGCTGCAACCGCAGTATCGCCCTGTCAGACGTTTCGCTTCCGCCATGCTTCGCTATTCCCGCTTATCCCAGCGTCGCCAGGGAGGGAAACAGGCCGATCATGAAGCTGGAGAGCCGTGTCATGGTGCCCGAGACGATGGCGATGCCCATGAGAATCAGGATTATACCGGCGACCGGCCGGGTGTAGGCGCTCCACCTGCCAAGCTTTTTGCTATGGCGGCTGAGGCTGTTGACGCAGAGCGTACTCGCCAGAAAGGGCAACGCCAACCCGGCGGAGTACACGCTCAGATAGATCATTCCATGCTGTGCACTGGCGGCATTGGAGGTAGCCATCAGAATCGCACCGAGGATGGGGCCGATACAGGGCGTCCAGCCAATGGCGAACGATACGCCGAAGGCCGTGGCCGACAGCGGCGATCCGCCCTGAAAACGAGGATTGAATTGTAAGGTACGCTGAAAGATCGGGACGTTGAACAGGCCGGTCATGAAGACCCCTAGCAGGATGACCACCGAGCCTGTGATCCAGTTGAGCTCCTGACGGTAGCCTCGCAGGAGCTGACTGAGTGAGCTGGCACCTAGCCCCAGGATGATGAATACCAGTGTGAAGCCAGTCACAAAGAAAACGCTCAGTATCAGCGCCTCGATTTTCTTGTCCCGTTTGTTGACGCTGCCGCCCGTGACGACGGAAAGGTAGCCCGGCAAGAGCGGCAACGTGCAGGGCGAGAAGAAGGAGATCAAGCCACCTGCAAACGCGCCAATCAGACCGATAGAAGAGAGAGATTCCAAGGGCTATCGCTTCCTGAGGTAGTGAGGGCCATGAGTCGGCCGGCTGAGTCCAGCCCTTGATTCTAAAACCCTAATCTGGCCCTAAGGCAAGCACATCGTTTGATTAGCTACACGCCAGACTGCTGGGCTGTAGCCTTTTCAAAAGAGGCTTGACCTTATGGTGGGTATAAGGATTAGCGTTTAAGCTGCATCTTCCAAATATCTAACCTGAGGATAGCGTGATGGCATTGCAACTTGGAGAGACAGCCCCCGATTTCACGGTCGAATCAACGGAAGGCACCGTCAGCTTCCACGAATGGCTTGGTGATAGCTGGGCCGTGCTATTTTCTCACCCGGCCGACTATACGCCTGTCTGCACGACAGAGCTTGGCGCGTTTGCCAAGCGCAAAAGTGAGTTCGACAAGCGTGGCGCCAAGCTGATCGGTGTGTCCGTCGATCCGCTGGATTCGCATACCGGCTGGGCCAAGGATATCGAGACCACCCAGGGTGCGGCGCTGAACTACCCGTTGCTGGCCGACGACGATCAGGTGGTCGCTGAGCTGTACGGGATGATTCATCCCAAAGCCGATCCCAAGGTGACGGTACGCACCGTTTTCATCATCGACCCCAGCAAGAAGATACGCCTGATGCTGACCTATCCGCCGAGTACCGGGCGCAACGTCGACGAGATCCTACGGGTTATCGACTCGCTTCAGCTGACCGACACGCACAAGGTGGCGACCCCCGTGGATTGGCAGAGCGGTGAGGACGTCATTATCTCCCCTTCACTATCGAGTGATGAAGCCAAAGAGCGCTTTCCCGAAGGCTGGGACGAGAAGACACCGTATCTGCGTGTTGTGCGACAGCCTAAATAACTAGCGGAATCCTTTGGCAGCCCGGGTAAGCCGGGCTGCCCGTTGTCTCGCTGAGGTAAGGTTTTGAGGAAGCGCATGGATGGCTAAGTTCCTGACTAGTTAAGGCGGGTATCCGGATTAAGTGGTAGATGGAGCCCCTTGCTCCTTCGAACCCTTAACTCTTCCAGAAGGTTGATAGATCGACGCCGTAGTTTTTCTCAGGCTCGGGAAGACCCATGCTGTAGGTCATGGTGGCCTTGCCCAGGAAGGGGGATTCCTTGGTCTGCGGCACCTTCTTCTTGTGCTTGGTGGTGTAGAGCATCCGGGCCCGCATCACCTCGAATGAGTAGCCACGGCCATCGCGGTTCTTATCCTTGGCCAGCCGGTTGATTGACTCCGTGAAGGCGTTGGTGATCGGGATGTCGGTCTCGAAGTAGGTCAGCATCTCCTCATGCCAGCCACTGATAGCACTGACGAGATCTTTCCAGACCTCCTTTTGCCCCTGTGGGATGTCGTCAATCCAGGCAGTCAGCGCCTTCTCGGCGTCACGCCGGGTTGTGGCGTCCCAGATGTGGAAGAACCGCTCCTTGTGCTCGTAGGCCGCCAAGAGCTGGGGGAATGCCCCTGTCCAGGTCTCCATGATGAGCCGTTCGCGATCTGAGACATCGTGAGCGCGCTTCAGCAGGATCTTCCGGTCACCCTTGAGGGTTCGGCGCTGGTTGGACGTCAGCTTTTTCCTGAGCCCCTTGCGGACCTTTTCCAAGGCCTCGTTGGCCATTCGCACGACGTGGAACTTATCGACCACAATGCGAGCCTGCGGCAGCACCGCCTGGACAGCACGGCGGTAGGGTTTCCACATATCCATGCTGACGATCTCGACCTGGTGGCGCTCGGTCATGCTCATGAGGCGCCTCGTCACCGCGTCCTGCTGGCGACCGGGCAGCAGGTCCAGTAGGGTACGCTCCTCCAGGTTGGTCAGGATGCAGCGGTAGCGGCGGTTCAGGTACAGCTCGTCGATCCCCAGGCAGCGGGGTGTCTCGAAGCGATGCCAGGCTGCCAGGAACTCAGCCTTCTTCTTGAATATCTCGCGGACAGTCTTCTCGTCGAGGCCCGTGGTATCAGCCACGTAGGCGTAGGGGTGATTGAAGGCTTCCTTCTCGACGTGGTTGTAAAGCCTCCGCGTCATGCGGTGATCGTCTACCATTTCCGGAAGAGCTGGCCGGAACGTCCTTCCACACGCCCGGCAGGTGTAGCGGCGACGGACCACCCAGAGGGTGACCCGCCTTCCGTGGATGGGTAGGTCGCGATAGGCCACATCGCGCTTGCCGAACCTGACAAACTCACTCTCAACGCCGCATTCCTCGCAAGCTAGAGGCTCAGGAGCTTCGACCTGGTAGTGGAGATCATGCTCTTCCATCTTGGTGGCTAGGACGTGGTACTCGGGAAGGTGCAGGATGTTGTCAGGCAAGCTGGTCATGCAAACTTTCCTTGTCGACATGGTCCATAGATGATTGCGACTCTTTGACCGCGTTGTTTTCTACGAACTGAAGGTGATTTACTCCCTTGGGTCTTCTGCTTCTCTGAGCCCTTCATGCAATGACGCAATTAGCGGGCAAGTGATATTGCCTTGTTGTGCATGGCATCGGTCGACCATTTCGCTCAGCACCTTCTCAATTCTTTCAAGCCTGTCGATCTTCTCGCGAACGTCCCCTAACTTGTGCTCTGCGAGAGCACTGGCTTCTTGACAGTGGGCGCCATCTTCCAGCCGAAGTAGGTCACTGATCTCATCCAGACTAAAGCCCAGCTGCTGCGCCGTTTTCACGAACGTCAACCTGTCGATATCGGCGGCACTATAGCGTCGAATACCTCCGGGAGGTCGTTCGGGCTCCGATAATAGCCCTCGTCGCTGGTAATAGCGGATTGTCTCGACATTGACGCCGGCCGCCTTGGCCAGGCCGCCAATGGTCATGGTGTCCGCCACTTTATCTGCATGTCTCTTCATGATGCTTGACTCCGTACCAAGCTACGGAAGTAACCTTATCGTAGCTCCCCCCATCCCGAAAGGAGAATCGTCAATGCGGACACCTAAAACGGGGCGAGGGCCCCTGGCCGCCGGAGGAGTCGCGGCCCTCCTGGCCTCGGCGTGTTGCCTCGGCCCGCTGGTTCTGATCACGCTGGGCGTTTCCGGCGCCTGGATCAGCAATCTGGCGTCGCTGGAGCCCTATCGCCCGCTCTTTATCGGCGTCGCGCTGGTGGCGATGTTCTTCGCCTGGCGTCGCGTCTTTCGGCCAGTGGAAAAGTGCCAGCCGGGAGAGGTGTGTGCCGTGCCACGGGTCAGGACGGGCTACAAGGCGATCTTCTGGCTCGTATCGCTGCTGGTGCTAATCGCCCTGGTATTCCCCTACGTCTTGCCCCTGTTCTATTAAAAGGAGATCTACCATGAAAGCTCGTTTCGCCTTCATCGCGCTACTCGCCCTGCTCAGCACGCCCGCCTTAGCGGCCTTGCAGACCGTGAAGCTGTCGGTGCCGGGCATGACCTGTGCCGCCTGCCCGATCACCGTCAAGGCCGCCCTCAACAAGGTGGACGGCGTCTCGCAAGTCGACGTGAGCTACGCGGATCTCGAGGCCGTGGTCACCTTTGACGACGCCCGAACGTCGGTGGAGGCATTGACCGAGGCCACCACCAACGCTGGGTATCCATCAACCCCGACATCCTCGCAAGCGGATCGAGAGTGATCATGAAGAATCCCAAGACCCTGCTGCGCGTGAGCGTGATCGGCACCGTCCTGGTGGCATTGTGCTGCTTTACGCCGATCCTGGTGATCCTGCTTGGCACGGTGGGCCTGGCGGCGCTGACGGGCTATCTCGACGTTGTGTTATTGCCGGCCCTGGCCTTCTTCATCGGCCTGACCATTTATGCGATTTGGCGTAAGAAGCAGTTCGACGCCTGTTGTGACAACGGCTCTATCAAATCAAGGAATACGCCCCCTGAGTGACATCAAGCAGCTGCACATCGCGGTCATCGGGTGAGTTGTTTACGAGCTTGTCCGTCACGGTGAAGGAATAAGCGTGAAAGATTCGCAGAAATTTATAAGCGTCGTGCTTGGCACCGGGTTGATGGTGCTGTGTTGCGCCGGGCCAATCGCCCTGGTGCTATTCGGTACGGCGGGCCTGGCCGCGTTGGCAGGCTATCTCGATTACCTGCTGTTTGCCGTCCTGGCCATCGTCATCGGCTTACCTCTCTACGCGCGATACCACAAGCGGAAGCAGGATGCCGGCTTTACTAATGAAGACTCGGAGAAACGTGATGATTGAACTCAACGTGAGCGGCATGACCTGTGACCGCTGTGCGGATCATGTCAGGGAAGCCTTGGAGAAGCTGCCCGGCGTGCAGTCGGTGGAGGTATCCTATCCTCAGAGGACGGCATCGGTAGCCGTTGATCCGGGGACACCGGCCTCGGCGTTGACGTTTGCCGTGACCCGACTTGGCTACCAAGCTCGACTGGCCAACAGTGGGCCCACTTCCCCGGCAGGCGCATCGGTGTCCAAGGGCCGTGATGAAGACGCCCCGCACATCGCGGTGATCGGCAGCGGCGGCGCCGCCATGGCGGCGGCCCTGAAGGCCGCCGAGCGCGGCGCCCGGATCACCCTGATCGAACGCGGCACCGTCGGCGGTACCTGTGTCAATACAGGCTGTGTGCCTTCGAAGATCATGATTCGCGCGGCCCATATTGCCCACTTGCGTACGGAAAGTCCCTTCGATGCAGGCCTGAGCGCCCAGGCGCCGGTGGTGGATCGGGCCAAGCTGCTCGAGCAGCAGCAGCGACGTGTCGAGGAACTGCGTGACGCCAAGTACGAGGGGATTCTGCGCGACCACCCGGCCATCACTGTCCTGCACGGCGAGGCCCGGTTTATCGATGCCCATAGCCTGATGGTCAAGCTGAACGAGGGCGGCGAGCAGGTCGTCCACTTCGACCGCGCCTTCATCGGTACTGGCGCCCGACCGGCAGTACCGCCGATCCCGGGTCTTGCCGACACCCCCTACCTGACCTCTACCAGTGCTCTGGCCCTGGACACTCTTCCCGAGCGGCTGATTGTGATCGGCGCCTCGGTGGTGGCCCTGGAACTGGCCCAGGCCTTCGCCAGGCTGGGCAGCCGGGTCACGGTGCTGGCCCGCAGCCGCCTGCTCTCCCAGGAAGACCCGGCGGTAGGGGATGCGGTGGAGGCGGCGTTTCGCCGCGAGGGCATCGAGGTCCTCAAGCAGACCCAGGCGAGCCGTGTGGACTACACCGACAATGAATTCATTGTCGACACCAACGCCGGCACCTTGCGGGCGGATCAACTGCTGGTGGCCACCGGACGGACACCCAATACCGAGGCCCTGAACCTGGCGAGCCTCGGCGTGGAAACCGCACATGGGGCTATTCTGGTCGATGAGCATCTGCACACCACGGTGCCGGGGCTCTATGCCGCCGGTGACTGCACCGATCAGCCGGAGTTCGTCTATGTCGCCGCCGCCGGGGGCAGCCGGGCTGCCGTCAACATGACCGGGGGCGAAGCCACCCTGGACCTGAGCGCCATGCCGGCGGTGATCTTCACCGACCCCCAGGTGGCCACCGTCGGCCTGACGGAAGCCGAGGCCATCGAGCAAGGCTTCAGCGTCGATACCCGTGAGCTGGACCTGGAAAACGTGCCGCGTGCGCTGGTGAATTTCGACACCGGTGGTTTCATCAAGCTGGTGGCCGAACGCGACTCGGGCCGGTTGCTGGGGGTGCAGGCGGTGGCGGGGGAAGCCGGTGAGCTGATCCAGACGGCGGTGATGGCGCTACGCGCACGCATGACCGTACACGACATCGCCAATGAGCTGTTTCCCTACCTGACCATGGTGGAAGGGCTCAAGCTCTGTGCCCAGACTTTCACCAAGGATGTGACGCAGTTGTCCTGCTGTGCCGGGTGAACGATATGAGCGCGACCGTGGTGCCACTGGGCGGCGGCACCACGGGTTTTGGGCATGGACACCACAGGGAGCCCTGTCACGATGAACACGACACTACCAGATTGCGGGATGATGGGGGCGATGGGCTGGATAATGCCAGTGATCGGAATTGCCCTACTATTGCTACTGGTCCTGGGCATCGCCTGTTTGGTGAAGTATCTGCTCTCTAGCAAGTGAGCGTACTCAGCGAGCCATCAACCAGCTAATCCGTTGTGGGTTGAGTTTGTCGGCCACCTTTCGCTCTCGCATACCAACCAGATAATCCGGATACCCGGAAATCCATACCGGCGACGTCTCGGACGGCTCGGGCGAGTTGCCTGCCACAGTCTGGTCGGCGACGCCCATCTTCGCCAACGACACGCTCTACATCGGCACACCGTTCTACCGCATCCTCGCGCTCGACCCGGCCACCGGCGAGCAGAAGTGGAGCTTCGATACCCAGTCGACGCTCGAGGCCATGACCCAGCCCGCGCTGAAGAATCGCGGCGTGGCCTACTGGGAAGCGGACGACCCGGTCGCCGGCGAACCGTGCCAGAAGATCGTCTACATCGGCACCATGGATGCCCGCCTGTTCGCCGTGGATGCGGACACCGGCAAGGCCTGCCAGTCGTTCGCCGACAACGGCGTGCTCGACGTCAATCAGTGGAACGACACCCACGACAAGTGGCCGCTGTCGGTACTGCAGCCGCCGACCGTGGTCGGCGATCACCTGATTCTCGGCTGGGCCGGCAAGGACTGGGTCTTCGAACAGGCCCCGCCCGGCACGGTGTTCTCCATCAACGCCCGCACCGGCGAGCGTGAGTGGACCTTCCAGGCACTCTCCGACGCGATGCGCGAGAAGAGCGGCACCGCCAACGTCTGGACGCAGATGTCGGCCGATGAGGAGCATGGTCTCGTTTATCTGCCGGTGTCCTCGCCCTCGCCCAACTACTGGGGCGGCAACCGCACCCAGAAGGTGCCGCTGGCCACGTCCACGACGGCGCTCGACGTCGACACCGGCAAGGTGGTCTGGTCGCGCCAGTGGGTCCATCACGACGTCTGGGATTACGACATCAACGCCGCGCCGACGCTGATGGACATCACCGTCGACGGCGAGCAGATTCCGGCGCTGATCCAGTCCACCAAGATGGGCTTCCTGTTCGTCGTCAACCGGCTGACCGGCGAAGACGTGTGGCCCATCGAGGAGCGCCCGGTGCCGCAGGGCGACGGCTCCGTGAAGGGCGAGAAGTACGCGGCGACCCAACCCTTCCCCACCAAACCCAAGCCACTGCTCGACCAGGCGAAGAAACCCAAGGTCTGGGGACTCGCCGATGCGGTGAGCGGCGGCGAGTGCTCGGCACTGTGGGACAAGCTGACCTACGAGGGCATGTACACGCCGCCCACCACTCGGGGCGAGGGGACGCTGGCCTATCCCGACAGCGCCGGCGGCGTGCAGTGGGGTGGCGTGGCCTTCGACCCGGAGAGCCAGACCGCGATCGTCAACACCTCGCACATCGTACAGACCATCAAGCTCTATGACCGCCAGGCCTACGAGAAGGCCGACAGCGGCTCGGGCAACGAAAGTGGCTTCGCGCCGCAGACAGGCGCGCCCTACGGGCTGCGGCTCGAGGTGGCCCGCAACTGGCTCGGCATGCCCTGCTGGGAGCCGCCCTACGGTGAACTGGTCGCGCTGGACATGACCACCGGCAACGTGAAATGGCGCCGGCCCGTCGGCGCCTCCCAGCAGTACGGCTTCTTCATGCCCGAAAGCTGGGGCTCGCCGACCATCGGCGGCCCGGCGGTGACCGCCGGCGGCGTGGTGTTCATCGGCGCCTCGATGGATGCCAAGGTGCGTGCCTACTCGCTCGAAAGCGGCAAGGAACTGTGGTCGGACCAGGCCCAGGCGCCCTCCGTGTCGAACCCGGCGGTCTACGAGTACCAGGGCCGCGAGTACGTGGTCTTCATCGGTGGCGGCAACACCATTCTCAAGCAGCAGGTCGGTGATCAGGTGGTCGCCTACGCGCTGCCCGAGGAGTAAGGCCCAAGACCAAAGCCGATACGAGCCAACGCCGGGCGAGTCGCCCGGCGTTGGTCTATCAGGCGAAATGAAAGGCCGCCACCGCCTCACGCCGTCCCAGCAGGCAAGCGTCGGCGACGTGGCGCAGCGGGGTGGGATCGACGTCGGATGCGCCGGTGTCGAGAAGCTCGGCGAAACGCGCATACAGGGCCGGGTACTCCCCGGCCGGGCCCACGGGTACCGACT
Organism: Modicisalibacter sp.; assembly: GCF_055145905.1. NCBI lineage: Bacteria > Pseudomonadati > Pseudomonadota > Gammaproteobacteria > Oceanospirillales > Halomonadaceae > Modicisalibacter > Modicisalibacter sp. The sequence goes on from NZ_JBSREH010000010.1 coordinate 28,802, forward strand.
CGCCGGCGATCGTCAGCTCGCTGCCGCCCTTCGTCAGCGTCAGCCGGCCGGCGTCGGTTTCCACGTGAATGTCCCAGGTCTGGGGCCCGGTCTGCAGGAAGTCGAGATCGGCCTCGACCGGCGCTCCCGCGGTGTCCGTGAAGCGCAGCTGCGCGGCGATCGGCGCCTGGCGGTTGGCCGGCACCTGCAGCAGCGCATCGCGCAGGAAGAACGGCCGCGGGAGGATCGCGGTGACGATCGACAGGGCGTTGATGCCGGGATCGAACACGCCCATGCCGGCGGGCTCGAAGATCCACTCCTGACCGGGGTGCCAGACGCGCACGTCCTCCTTCCACACGATCTGCACACGGTGGATCTCGCGGTCGGCAAGCCATTCGCGGGCCGGCGCCACCCCCGGCGCATGGCGGGAATGCCAGCTGGCGAACAGGGTCAGGCCGGCGCTCTCGGCCTGCCGGGCCAGCAGTTCGACCTCGCTGAGCGTGGCACCGGGCGGCTTTTCCAGCATCACGGGCTTGCCCGCGGCGAGCGCCTCAGAGGCCAGCGCATGGCGCACGCCCGGCGGCGTGCACAGGGTGATCGCGTCAAGCTCGGGACGCGCCGCGAGCATCGCCGACAGCGACTCGAAGCCGTCGACGCCGTCCAGGGCGGCGCCGGGGCTGGCCACCGCCACCAGCTCGAGATCGGGGTTGGCGGCAAGCGCCGGCAGGTGCTGATCGCGGGCGATCTTGCCCAGGCCGACGAGGCCGATCTTGCGTGCAGTCATGAGAAGCGCCTCGTTGATTGGCGAAAGGGGCCACACCATAACGGGGCGCCGTCGCGGCTGCCAGCCATCGCCCGGGCCTGCCGCGATAACATTCCGGTCATCGAGCCGATCGTGGCCTACAGCCGCTGCAGATAGGCCGTGCCACCCAGCTGGCGCATCTGCTGGCGAATCCAGCGGCTGCGACGCGCGACATGGGCGGATGGCCGCGAGGCGCTCCAGCCGCGCGGATTGGGCAGGATCGCCGCCAGCCGGCTGGCCTGCAGCACGCTCAGGTTGTCGGCGGAAACCCCGAAGTAGTGCCGGGCCGCCGCCTCGAGGCCGAAAACACCGTCATCCCATTCGACGATGTTGAGATAGACCTCGAGGATGCGCTGCTTGGGCCACAGCGTCTCGAGCAGCACCGTGAACCAGGCCTCGAGCCCCTTGCGGACCCAGCTGTGCCCGGTCCACAGGAACAGGTTCTTGGCGGTCTGCTGGCTGATGGTACTCGCGCCGCGCAGATCCCCGCCCGACTGCCAGGTGGTGAGGGCCTTGCGCAGCTGGTTGAAGTCGAAGCCGAAGTGGTCGGGAAAGCGCTGGTCCTCGCCGGCGATCACCGCCAGCTTGGCATTGTCGGAGAGCCGCTCCCAGGGCATCCAGGACTGCTGAATGTCGAGCGACTCGCCTGCCGTCCAGGCCTGCACCTGGCGTTCGACCATCACCATCGAACCGAACACCGGCACCACGCGAAAGAACAGGACCATTGCCAGCGAGGCCAGCACGAAGGCGGCCAGGCCCAGCAGGATGTAACGCAGCAGCCTGCGCGACCAGTCCCTTGTCATGCCAGCGCGTTCCCGGGTAGCGAAGGTCGCGCCAGTATACAGGGCCGGGCCGGATTATCGGCAAGGGCTCTCTTTCGCGCCCGATGATGGCAGCCCGGCCCGACATGCCGAACGGCGAGCCGGGCCGTCAGACAACATCACCGGCGGGGGCTACAGAGGCACGCTGGCGTAGGTCGGCTCGCCCTGCGCCTGGTTCAGCGCCAGCACGGCACTCGACATGGGTTCCGGGGACGTCTCCAGCAGGGCACGACGCACCACCCGGGATCGCTCGCCGTCGTCGCCGCGTCCCTGCCGCGTGCCGATGCCGCCCCGCTCGTCGCGCGGGGGCATGCCGAAGTACTCCCGGTAGCACTTCGAGAAGTGCGGCGTGGACACGAAGCCGCAGGCCGAGGCCACCTCGATGATCGACATCGAGGTCTGCTTGAGCAGCTGCCGGGCCCGGGTCAGGCGCAGCTTGAGGTAATAGCGCGACGGCGAGCAGTTGAGGTACTTCTGGAACAGCCGCTCCAGCTGGCGTCGGGACACGTCCACGTAGGTGGCCAGTTCATCGAGCGCGATGGGCTCCTCGAGATTGGCCTCCATCAGCGCGACGATCTCCAGCAGCTTGGGCTGGGTGGTGCCCAGTACGTGCTTGAGCGGCACGCGCTGCTGGTCCTGCTCGCCGCGCACCCGGTCGTAGATGAACATCTCGGAGATGCCGGCGGCCAGCTCGCGACCGTGGTCCTGGCCGATCAGGTTGAGCATCATGTCCAGCGGAGCGGTGCCGCCGGAGGCGGTGAAGCGGTCGCGATCGATCGAGAACAGCCGGGTGGTCAGCGGCACCCGCGGGAAGGCCTCCTGCATCGCGGCCAGGCATTCCCAGTGGATGCTGGTCTCGTAGCCATCCAGCAGGCCGGCCTTGGCCAGGGCCCAGCTGCCGGTGCACACCGACCCCAGGCGACGGGACTGGCGGGCCTGGGCCTGCAGCCAGGCGATATGCTCGCGGGTCACGCTGCGGTGCGGCGCCACGCCCCCGCAGACCACGACCCAGTCGAGCGACAGCGGAATCGACGTCGAGGCATCCGGCGTGACCTGCAGCCCGTCACTGGCACGCACCGGCTCCCCGTTGACGCTCAGGGTATACCAGCGATACAGCTCGCGCCCCGCCAGCTGGTTGGCCATGCGCAACGGCTCGATCACCGAGGCCAGGGAAATCAGGGTAAAGTTGTCCAGCAGCAGAAACCCCAGGGTCTGGGGAGCGGGGGTGCGGCCGACCGTCGGTGATGCGCTTGCTGTCCGGGAGGATGCCATGCGGGTTCTCTCCTCTGTCCACGGATTCACCCCGGAACAGGCCGGGGAGTCTTGTGCTTGTTGTGGGTTGTGGAGCGGTTGCCAATGGCCGACATGGAGAGAGTACCTGCCGACCCGAACAGGGTTAAATGGCCTCCGCCTGTCGGTCATTCTTGCGGATAGGCAGGGAGGAACGCACGCAGAAACGACATCGATGTCGCAAATTGGCATTGCGACGTCGCTTCGCCTGTCGTGATGAGACAGTCGTCGTGCACGACGACACGGCCCGACGCCACAGGGCGCCGGGCCGCAAGGGATACAGGGTTGGCGGTCACTTCGGCTCAGATGTCGAAGAAGACCGTTTCCCCCTCGCCCTGCAGGCGGATGTCGAGACGATAGCGGATCTTGCCGTCGACCTCCTCGCGCCGGGCGATCAGCGTCTCGCGCCGCGCCGGCGACTCGACGGCGTTGAGCACCGGACAGGCGGCATTGGCCTCGGCCTCGTCGTCGAAGTACAGCCGCGTGTTCAGGTGGATATTGATGCCGCGGGCGAACACCGCCAGGCAGACATGCGGCGCCATCGGCTTGCCGTTGGCGGCCGGCACGCGCCCCGGCTTGACGGTGGTGAAGGACCACTCGCTGGCGCCGTCGGCGGTGGTGGCGGAGCGCCCGAAGCTGTTGAACGGCTTTTGCAGGTCGAAATCCGGCTGGAAGTCGCCGTTGGCGTCGGCCTGCCAGGCCTCGAGGAAGGCGTCGCGCACCGGATCGCCGTTGCCGTCGATCACCCGGCCGACCAGCTCGATGGCCTCGCCCTCGGCCTCCGGTGCAGCCATGCGGCTCCAGATCTCCTCGTCGCGCAGCGGCAGGCCGGCGACATCCAGCGCCAGGCCGATGTGCACGTAGGGGCCTGCGGTCTGCGACGGTGTCTCGCGGTACAGCAGGCCGCCTTCACGGGTCGGTTGTTGACTCATGCTCTCACCCCTGATTCTCGAAATAGGTCTGCAGTGCGCCGCGCGTGACGATGTCGAAACGATAGGCCAGGTAGTCCATCGGCCGACTGCGCGCCATGTCCAGGCGGCCGGTCAGCGTGTCCACGGCCTCGGGGTCGCCGAGGGTCTGGACGATCGGGCAGCGCGGAATCAGCGGGTCGCCCTCGAAGTACATCTGGGTGATCAGGCGCGTGGCGATCGCCGGCCCCATCACCGAGACGTGGATGTGCGCCGGGCGCCAGGAGTTGGGATCGTTGGGCCACGGATAGGGGCCCGGGCGGACGGTGCGGAAGTGATACCAGCCCTGTGCATCGGTCAGGCAGCGCCCGACGCCGCCGAAGTTGGGGTCGAGCGGCGCCAGGTAGCCGTCCTTCTTGTGGCGATAGCGGCCGCCGGCGTTGGCCTGCCACATTTCCACCAGGGTATGCGGCACCGGCTTGCCGAACTGGTCGACGACGCGGCCGAACATGACGATACGTTCGCCGATCGGCAGACCGTCCTGCCCCTGGCCCTCGCGGTAGTTCATCAGCAGGTCGTTGTCGTGCGGCCCCAGGCGCAGCGCCTCGAAGCGGGGCCCGGTCAGCTCGCTGCGGCTGGGATGCTGCAGGCTGACCAGCGCCTGATTCGGCGAACGCGGCACGCTGGTCTTGTAGCCCGGCGCATAGGCGGGCGGATGCCAGTTACGGTCGCGCGGCACGAAGCGCTTGTTATCGGAGTCTTGCATGGCTGGCGTCTCGTGAAGTCGGTGGAGTGCCCCTCGGGGCACAGGCGTGGCCCAGTGTCGCCGCGGCATCGCCCGGGGTGAAATGAAATCTCGCGCCGCCGCCATAACCCAGGGGTTATGGCCTGATCGGCGAGCTCCTCGTCAGCGCCGCCCCGGACTGCTAGACCTATCGCTGACAGCGTGAAAATCCTATCGGGAGGCGACCCCCATGTCCCATCACGAGAAAACCATCATGGCCTTCGACGACCTGGGCCGCGAGTACATGATCGACGTGTTCGACGACGCCCGCGAACTCGGCCCCCTGCATGCGCACGGCGCCACCCGCGGCGGGCTGCCGAGCTTCCGCACCCATGACGGGCATGTCGCCACCTACCTGGGCAACGGCGAGTTCTCGATCACGGTGCCGGGCGAGGCGGAAGCCGTGACGGTGAGGACGAGCGATCCCGAGTACGTGTGACGCATCGTGCCGCGTCCATCAGCGATACGCTGCCGCCACCTCGCGCAGCATCTCGCAGAAGGCCTCCAGGGCCAGCGAGGGGCGCAGGCTGGCGTTGATGCACAGGCCGACCGATCCGCCCTGGCGTTCCAGCCCCACCTCCAGCACGGCCAGCCGCCCGGCCTCGACGTCCTCGCTCACCGCCTCGCGGGGCGCGACCCAGAGGGCGTCGCTGTCCAGCACGTAGCGGCGGCTGACGGCCAGCGAAAGCGTCTCCAGCACCCGCCCCGGCAGGACCAGCGCATGGCGCACGCAGAAGCTGTCGACCTGCTGGCGTAGTGTGGTCTGGGGCGGCGGCAGCACCCAGGGAAACTCGCCGAGCCGTTGCAGCGGCGGCGTCCGCTGGGACGCCAACGCATGGCCGGCGCGGACCACTACCACCAGCGGCTCGTAGTAGAGGTGCTCGAAGGTCAGGTCGCGGATCTCGCGGGCCTCGGTCATGCGCCCCACCACCAGATCGAGCTCGCCGGCGCGCAGCCGCGACAGCAGGTAGGCGCTGGGGCCGTCGACCACCCGCACGCCGATGTCGGCGTGCCGGGCATGCAGACGCTCGATGGCCTGCGGCAGGAAACGGCTCTCCACCGTGGACAGGGCGCCGACCCGGATGCGCCGCTCGCCTCCCTGGCCGTCGCCGATCGCCGCGATGCCCTCGTCCAGCGCCCGCAGCGCCGGCCCGGCGTGACGCAGCAGGGTCAGCCCGGCCTGGTTGAGCGACACCCCCTGCGGGCTGCGCTCGAACAGCGTCGTGCCGAGGTGATCCTCGAGTTCGCGAATCGCCTTGGAGAGCGCCGGCTGCGAGATCGCCAGGCTCTCGGCGGCACGCACGAAGCTGCGCCGCTTGGCCAGCTCGAGAAAGGCCTGCAGGTGGCGCAGCTTGACGCGCGGATTGAGCATGGTTCGGCGAGCCCCCGATGAGATGGGTCCCGACTGTACCCCAGCCGCGGGCCCGGGTCAGCCAACCGGAAACCGCCGCGGCCCGGAGGCGCGCGGCGGCCGGTTGCCGACGGTGGCCTGCCGGCTACACGGTCAACAGATAGGTCGTCAGCGCCGGGAACAGGATCAGCAGCGTCAGCCGCACGAAGTCGGAGACGATGAACGGCGACACGCCGCGGAAGATCTCGCCGAGCCCCACATGCGGCGCCATCGCCTTGATGACGAAGACGTTCATGCCCACCGGTGGCGTGATCAGCCCCAGTTCCACGGTCAGCACGGTGACGATGCCGAACCAGATCGGATCGATGCCCAGCGTCTGGATGATCGGGAACACCACCGGCACGGTGATCACCAGCATGGCGATCGAGTCCATGAACATCCCCAGCACAAAGTACAGCAGCAGGATGCACAGCACGACCAGCATCGGCGACAGCGACAGCCCGTAGATGAAGTCGCTGATCGAGAACGAGATCCGCGATACCGAGATGAAATAGCCCAGGGTGTCGGCGCCTACCAGCATGAAGAACACCACCGTCGACAGGCCCAGGGTTTCCTGGATCGCCGTCCACAGCTCCCGGCCGCGCAGCCCCTTGACCACGGCGTAGACCAGGGTGGCGAAGGCCCCGACGCTGGCCCCTTCGGTAGGCGTGAACAGGCCGAAGTAGATCCCCAGGATGATCACCAGGAAGACCCCGAAGAACGGCAGAAGCCCGGCCAGCGAGGCCAGCTTCTCACCCCAGGAAGTGCTCTCGCCCGGCACCGCCAGCGACGGCTTGAGATGCACCACGACGGTCACCGTCAGGGCATAGAACAGCAGCCCCATCAGCCCGGGCACGAACCCGGCGATGAACATGTCGCCCACCGACTGCTCGGTGAGAATCGCGTAGATCAGCAGGGCGATACTCGGCGGAATCATGATCCCCAGAGTGCCGCCGGCGGCCAGCGCGCCGGTGGCCAGGCCGCGGTTGTAGCCGAGGCGTTCCATCTCGGGCAGGGCCACACGGGTCATGGTGCTGGCGGTGGCCAGCGACGAGCCGGAGATCGCCGAGAACATCCCGCACGAGCCGACGGCGGCGATCGCCAGACCGCCCTTCCAGCCGCCGCACAGGGTCCGCGTGGAATCGAACAGCTTGCCGGCCATGCCGGAATGCGCCGCAAGTACCCCCATCAGGATGAACATGGGAATCGCGCTGAAGCTGTAGTTCGACAGCACCTCGACGGGGACCGACTTGACCATCGAGATCGCGGCGCCCCAGGAGATCACCTGCGAGAAGCCGCCGACGCCGACGATCAGCATGCACAGCGCCACCGGCACGCGCAGCACCATCAGCACCAGCAGCAACCCCAGCCCCAGCGCACCGATCATTTCACTACTCATTCGACGCTCTCCACCCGGTGAGCGAATACCGTGCCGAGCACGGCGTGCAGCAGACAACGCAGGCTGAGCAGAGCGCACAACCCGGCTGCGACGTAATAGATGGGCGCCATGGAGATGCGCAGGTCCTGGGTGGTTTCACCGTGGGACGCCGCGCTCGCCGCCGAGTCCCACAGGCCCACGCACAGCACCGCGCCCAGCGCCACGAAGCCCAGCAGATAGACACCGGCAACGCGCGCCTTGATGGTTTCGCTCAGCCCATGACTGAAGGCCTCGACGACCACCTGCCCCTTCTCGACGTTGGCGGCCATGGCCGCCAGCAGTGCGAACAGCATCAGATAGCTGACCAGTTCGACACTGCCCGTCACACTCAGCGACAGCGCGCCGTCGCTGAGGCGATAGAGGTAGCGCAGGGCGACGTCGATCACCGTCACCGCCAGCATGGCGACGAGCGCGGCACCGGCGATGATCCGGCACAGGCCTTCCAGCCAACGACTGATTCGCAGAAGCGCTTGCATGCCGCGTCTCCGGATTACTGGCCGCAGGAGCGGCTGGCATCGAGCGCCGCCTGATAGACGTCACGCGCCTGATCGAGACCGCGCGATTCAAGATCGCTCAGGTAATTGTCGATCCCGTCCTGCAGCGGCTTCTGCCAGTCGGAGTCCTGCAGCGGATTGTCGATCACGCGGATGGTGTCACCGGCCTTCTCGGCCTGGGCCTTGCCCGCCTTGTCCTGAGCAGCGAACACGGCGCCGGCCTTTTCCGCCCACTTCATGCCGGAGTTGGCATCGATCACCTTCTTCGCCTCGGGGCTGAGACGGTCGTAGGTGTTCTGGTTCATGGTGGCGACGAAGATCAGCGTGTAGAACGGCACCTGGGTGTGGTAGTGGAGCTGCTCGCCGAGCTGGAAGCTCTTGATGCCTTCCCACGGGAAGCTCAGGCCGTCGATCACGCCACGCTGCAGCGAGGTGTAGATGTCCGGCGCGGGCATGCCCACCGGCTGCGCGCCCATGTTCTTGAGAATCTCGCCGGCCACCGCCGTCGGGCGGCGGATACGCAGCCCCTCGAGGTCGCCGGGCTTCTGCACGTCGGTATCCTTGGTGTGGATATAGCCCGGACCGGTAGTGAACATGAACAGCACGTGAGAATCGTCGTACTCGCTGGCGATCTTGTCCTCGTCGTAGAGCGTCTGCAGCACGCAGGCACCCTGCGGCGCGGATTCGGCCACGCCCGGCAGCTCGACGATCTGGCTCAGCGGGAAACGGCCATTGGTGTAGCCCTGCGCGGTAATGCCGATATCGGCAATGCCGTTGACCGCGGCGTCATAGGTCTCGTCCGCCTGGCTCAACGTCTGCGAGGGGAAGTTCTGGACCTTGATCTCGCCGTTGGACTCCTTCTCGACGGTCTTGGCCCATTGCTCGAAGATCTGCTTGTTGATCGCCGAGGCCCCGGGCCAGAAATGCGATAGACGCAGGGTGGTCTCGGCCTGAGCCGTGGTCGCCAGGCCGGCGACGGAAAGCGCGAGAAGACAGCGTGCAAAAGTGCGGTTCATGGCTAGCCCCTTGATTATTGATTGGGTGATGGGTCGAGGCGACACGAAGGTCGAATTTCACGTCAGGATTACCGAGGCCGGCGGATTTATCCATTAGACGAACGTTAGTTCGTTTTGCGAACCTTCGGTAATGCTGCCTATTCTGTCATGCCCGCCCGTCGCGAAAGTGGCAAATCGCAAGCGGTAACCTGTCAATTCCCAAGATCCTCCCCCGACCTTGGTCGTAATGGCGAGTCACCTCATCGAGAACGCCCGACCATGAGGTCGGGCGTCGGGTCCGGCGGAAACGGCTATTTCACGTCGTTCTATCAGCGCGGCTCGCCCCAGCCCAGCGTCTTGGCCAGCGCAAAGGCGTGGTTGGCCGCCGGCACCCCTGCGTAGATCGCCACGTGCATCAACACCTGACGCAACTCGGCTTCGCTCAGACCGATGCGCCGGGCGGTCTTCAGGTGCAACTCCAGCTCCTCGCGGCCCAACGCGGCAAGAATACCGGTGGTGATCATGCTGCGCTCGCGGCGCGTCAGGTCGTCGTTGCTCCACAATTCGCCCCAGGCCAGCCGGGTGATCATCTGCTGGAAGGGGGCATCGAGGCTGGTGGCGTTGTCGGTGGAACGCGCGACATGTTCCTCGCCGAGCACCTGCTTGCGTGTCTCGAGGCCGGTGGCGTAAGCGACACCGTGGGCGCCCACATCGCCCAGATCCATCGCCAGCCCCGCCAGCAGCGCCGCCGCGAAGCGCTCGGGTGCCTCCACCGAGGGCACGTGGCCGACCCCGTCGAAGATCGTCAGCGGCGCGCCGTCGCACTCTCCGGCGAGCGTCTCGAGGGTCGCCGGCGGGGTCGCCGCGTCCTCGCTGCCGCCGAACAACTGGATAGCCACGTCCTTGCCGCTCAACTGGCCGGTGAAGGTGTCACGCCCCAGCATTTCGCACAGCCGCGCGTAGGACTCATCGTCGCCGCGGCCCATCTGCACGCACCAGCCATCCTTCAGTGCCGGCTCGGCCTCGACCAGAGCGGGGGCAAACCAGCGCGGCACGATCTCGCCGGCCATCGCCGTCAGCCCTTCCTCGCGCACGCGCCGGGCCCGGGTGTTCCACAGCTCGGCGTTGCCGATCACTGCGCCGGTGTTGGTCAGGGTCGCCGACAGCAGCCGCTCGCCGTGAGCGGCGATCAGCTGCTGACCGACCACCCCACCGATCGAGGTGCCGGCGAAATGAAAGCGCTCGGCACCGGCATGGTCCGCCAGGGCCAGCGCCTCGAGGGCCAGGTCGGCCGGGGTGATGTCGCCCGAGTCCGCCGGCCAGGCCTGGCTGGCGCCGTGCCCGGGCAGATCCCAGGTCAGCACGCGGAAGCGCGGCAGCAGCCGCGGCAGGATGTCGTCCCACACCGCCTGGGTCATGCCCAGTGGATGCGCCAGCACCACCAGCGGATTGGCCTCGGCGCCCAGCAGGCGGTAGGCGACGCTGCGGCCGTTGATTGTCAGAAAAGCCATTTCACACTCCTCACGAGCCGGTTCTCATCCGAAAACCGACAATGCAACGAAAGTCCCGGCGATGGTGACACCGGAGATCACCAGCCAGATCAGCAGATACCCCATGATGTCACGCGCGGAAAGACCGGCGACTCCTAGCAGGGGCAATGCCCAGAATGGCTGAATCTGATTGGTCCAGCCGTCCCCCCAGGTGAAGGCCATGATGGTCTGTGCCGGATCCGCCCCCAGCGCGTGGGCCGCCTGCATCATGATCGGCCCCTGAATCGCCCACTGTCCGCCCCCGGAGGGAATGAAGAAGTTCACCACGCCGGCCGACAGGAACGTCAGCAGCGGGAAGGTTGCCGAGTTCGACAACGAGATGATCGCCTCGGAGAACTGGGTCACCAGATCGGCATGGGTCATCATGCCGGCGATGCCGGCGTACAACGGAAACTGCACGATGATGCCGCGTGCCGCGCCGACGGCGCGCTCCGCCGCCTGCAGATAGGCCGCCGGGCTATGGTGCAGGATCAGCCCCAGGGCCAGGAATACCAGGATGATGGTGTTGAGGTTGATGCTGACCCCGTTCTCAACGACCTTGCCGACCAGGTAGGCGGCCGCCAGCAGGCCCAGAAAGAGCGTCGGCAAGCGGCTGTGCTCGAGTCGATCGGAAAAGCTCCGCCCGCCCCCCTTTCCCGGGGCATCGTCATCCACCGCCTCGTTGTCCGCCGTGAAACGGGCGATGCGACTCGGCTGGCGCTGCAGCATGAAGAAGATCACCAGCAGCGCCAGCAGGCCGAGGGTCAGGGCGATGTTCCAGACCGAGTACAGCGTCTCGGACACCGGCACGATGCCGATGGCGTCCTCCATGAAATGCCCGGGCGTCGCGATCACCAGGGGAATCGACGAGGAGGGTCCGCGAACCAGCTCGCCACCGTAGGCGGCGGCGACGATCAGCGGGAAGTGCACCGCCACCCGGCGCCCCATCTCCCGTGCCAAGATCGCCCCGGCGATCATGCCGAAGCCCCAGTTCAGGTAATAGCAGGTGAAGCTGACGACGATCGTCAGCAGCAGCGCCTGCCGCGGGGTGCTGGCCTGGCGAGTCAGGCGGGTCAGCAGCGATTGCATGACCGGCGTCAGCGCCAGCACATAGCCGGTCAGCAACACCAGTACCATCTGCATGCCGAACTTGAACAGCGACGAGAAGCCCTCGCCCCAGTAGCCGGCCATGGCCATCGGTGACTCGCCGCTCGCCGCCATGCCGAGCACAAAGACAATGGCGGTGAGAATCACCGCCAGGACGAAGGCACTGGGCAGATAGCGCTGCACAACGCGTACGGAAAGGTTGGTAATCGCCTCCATCAGAGGACAGTTTCCTTTTTTGGGTGTTCTTGTGAAGCGGCCGTTCAGACCCGTTCGATCACCGTGGCGATGCCCTGCCCCACGCCGATGCACATGGTGCACAGCGCGAAGCGCTTGTTGCTGCGCGAGAGCTCGTAGGCCGCCGAGCTGATGATCCGTGCGCCGGACATGCCCAGCGGGTGGCCGAGCGCGATGGCACCGCCGTTGGGGTTGACCCGCGGGTCGTCGTCGGCGACGCCGAGTTCGCGCAGGCACGCCAGCACCTGGGCGGCGAAGGCCTCGTTGAGCTCGAGCACGTCCATCTGGTCGATACTCATGCCCAGCTTGTCGAGCAGCTTGCGCGTCGCTGGCACCGGGCCGACGCCCATGATCCGCGGCTCGACGCCGGCGGTGGCCATGCCGTGGATGCGCGCGATCGGCTCGAGGTCGTAACGCTTGAGCGCCGCTTCGCTGGCGACGAACATCGCCGCCGCGCCGTCGTTGACCCCGGAGGCGTTGCCGGCGGTGACGGTGCCGTTCTCACGAAACGGCGTGGGCAGCCTGGCGAGCTTCTCGAGGGTGGTCTCGGGGCGCGGATGCTCGTCGCGATCGAAGATCAGCGGCTCCTGCTTGCGCCGCGGGATCTCGATCGGCACGATTCCTTCGCCGAGCCGGCCGGACTCCTGCGCCGCCTGGGTCAGCTGCTGCGAGCGATAGGCGTAGCGGTCCTGGTCCTCGCGCGAGATCTTGAACTGCTCGGCGACATTCTCGGCGGTCTCGGGCATCGAGTGGGTGCCGTAGCGCTTCTCCATCAGCGGGTTGACGAAGCGCCAGCCGATGGTGGTGTCCTCCATCTGCTGGCCGCGCGAGAACGGCGTCTCGGCCTTGCCGATCACGTAGGGGGCGCGCGACATCGACTCGACGCCACCGGTCAGGATCAGGTCGGCCTCGCCGGCGCGGATCGCCCGCGCCGCGGTGCCGATGGCGTCCATGCTCGAGCCGCACAGCCGGTTGACGGTCGACCCGGGCACCGAGGTCGGCAGCCCGGCGAGCAATGCCGCCATGCGGGCCACGCTGCGGTTGTCCTCGCCCGCCTGGTTGGCGCAGCCCATGATCACGTCGTCGATCGCCGCAGGATCGACCCCGGGGTGCTGAGCCAGCACCGCTTCGAACAGCCGCGCCGCCAGATCATCGGGGCGCACGCTGGCCAGGGTGCCGCCGAAGCGGCCCACCGGTGAACGCAGCGGCCGGCACAGATAGACGTCGTTCATCGCTCACTCTCCTGAATGATGGCGTTCGGTGCGCGCCTTGAGCTCGCGCAGCACCTCGAGCTCCTTCTCGCTGGGCTCGGCGGTGGTCTCGAGCTGCTCGGCGAAGCGGATCTCCCAGCCGGTGGCCTCCTGGACCTGCTCGGCGGTGACGCCCGGATGCAGCGACACCACCACCAGCTCCCGGGTCTCGGGGTCGGGCTTCATCACGCACAGGTCGGTGATCACCCGCGTGGGGCCCTTGCCGATGTTGGGCACGCCGTCGCGGCCCTTGCCGTCGCGGCCGAAGCCCAGGGTGGTGACGAAATCGACCTGATCGACGAAGGTGCGCTTGGAGTGCTTGAGGGTGATGAACACCTCACCGGCGTTGGTGGCGATCTCCGGCGCCCCGCCACCGCCCGGCAGGCGCACCTTGGGCGCGGTGTAGTCGCCGATCAGGGTGGTGTTGAGGTTACAGTAGCGGTCGATCTGCGCGGTGCCCAAGAAGCCCACGTCAACCTTGCCGCCCTGCAGCCAGTAGCGAAACATTTCCGGGACCGAGACGGTGGTCAGCGCGGTCTCGCACAGCTCGCCGTCACCGATCGACAGCGGCAGCACGTCGGGCTTGGTCTGCAGTGTGCCGGACTCGTAGATCAGCACCACGTCGGGCGCATGGGTCAGTCGCGCCAGGTTGGCCGCCTCGCTGGGCAGGCCGATCCCCACGAAGCAGGTAGTGCCGTTTTCCAGCGCCCGCGCCGCGGTGACGGTCATCATTTCCGCAGAGGTGTATTCGAGACTCATCAGGACGCTCCTCCGGCGTTGTAGACGTTTTCCTCGAGCCAGACGTTGAAGCTGTCGCGGTCGCGGGCGATGGCGTCCCACTCCTTGTAGAAGCGGTTGTGACGCGGGTAGTAACCGTGGGCATAGGACGGATAGGCGCCCTTCTCGGCGACGGCGATGGCATCGATCGCCCAGCCGGGAATCACGCAGGCGTTGGGCGTGGCCTCGAGGTCGTCGACAATCTCCTCGACGGTGACGATGCTGCGCCTGGCCGCCAGCACCGCTTCCTTCTGCACGCCGATGATGCCCTCGACGAGCACGTTGCCCTTGCGGTCGGCCTTCTGGGCGTGGACCACGCTGACGTCGGGCCGGATCGACGGCACCGCGGCGAGTCGCTCGCCGCTGAACGGGCATTCGATGAACTTGATCTGGTCATTGACCTTGGGCAGGTCACTGCCGATATAGCCACGCAGCACCGCCAGCGGCAGGCCGGCGGCGCCGGCCTCGTAGGCGCACGCCATGGCGGCGTGACTGTGCTCGAGGATCTCGACCTTGTGCGGCCAGCCCTTCTCGACGGCATCACGCAGGCGGTGCAGCGAGCCCACCCCGGGATTGCCCCCCCACGAGAAAATCAGCGACTTCGCGCAGCCGGCACCGATCAACTGGTCATAGATCAGATCCGGCGTCATGCGGATCAGCGTCAGATCACGCCGGCCCTGACGGATGATCTCGTGGCCGGCGGCGAAAGGGATCAGGTGGGTGAAGCCTTCCATGGCCACGGTGTCGCCGTCCTCGACGTGACGGGCTACCGCGTCATGCAGGCTGAGAAACTCGGCCATGATGTTGCCTCTCTCGACACGAAATGTTCGTTGAGTGAACACAGGTTTGTGATACGAACAAAATAAGCGCTCCAGCGCCGCGCCGTCAAACCCTCCTGGAAGCCGAGGGCCCGGCACCGAAGCGGTGCGAGCCGAGAAAAGCTCTTTCCATACAAGGCGTTACTACGTATCCAGACGCGCCTCGACACGCGCGACCAGCTGACGACTACTACCAATGTAGGATTCCGGACGTACCGCCCGGCGCAGCGCTTCGGCATCGATACCGCGATCCACCACCTGTTCATGGGCCAGCAGCGCTTCGGCGTAATCCATGCCCGCGCGGCGTGCCATCTCGGACGCGTCACGGGCCACCCGGCGGGCATCATCGCTGGACAGCACACTCTGCAAGGCCCGGGCGGCCGGCTCGGCCATGATCGCCCCGCCGGTGACCGCCAGGTTGCGCACCATCGCCTCGGGGTGGACCTCGAGGCCATCGAGCAGGTGGCGCAGGGTCTCGAGCGCGCCCTCGAGCAGCAGCACCGCATCGAGCAGCGGTGCCCACTCGGCATGCCACTCGCCCAGACCGCGCTCGAGCGGTTGCGCCCCCACCTGGCTGATTACCCCCAGCGCCCCATGAATCTGCCGCGCCGCCGCGCGGATACGGGCACAACCCACCGGGTTACGCTTGTGGGGCATCGACGAGGATTCGCCGACCCCGGCCTCGGCCGGTTCGGCAAGCTCACCGATCTCGGTCTGGGTCATCAGGGCGACATCGAGCGCGATCTTCTCGGCCGCCACGCCCACGGCGTCCATGGCGCAGCCCAGCGCGTGGATCGGCTGACGATCGGTGTGCCAGGGCAGCCACGGCTCGGCCAGCCCGAGACGCCGCGCCATGCCGGCCATGATCGTCACGCCGCTGTCGTCGAGGCCCGAATGCACGCCCACCGCGCCGCCGAACTGCACGTAGAGCCCCTCACCGAGTACCGTGTCCAGGCGCTCGCCGGCCTGGTGCAGTCCCCACAGCCACTGCGCGACCTTGGCGCCGAAGGTGATCGGAAGGGCCTGCTGCATCAGGGTGCGCCCGACCATCGGCGTGTCGCGATGAGTCGTCATCAGCACCCGGCCAGCAGCGATGGCTTCCGTCAGCAACGTGCGGCAACGCATCAGTCGTGGCTTGAGCACGAGCATCAACGCGCTGTCGACGATGTCCTGACTGGTTGCCCCGCGGTGGAAATGCGGCTTCAATGCATCGGGCAGGGCCGCCTTGGCCTGCTTGACGAAGGGAATCGTCGCATTGCCGCCCTTGGCGGTGTCGGCTGCCAGCGTCTCGATGTCGAAGGCCTCGAGCGGCAGGTGCCGACCGAGCGCTTCGGCCGTCCCGTCGGGCAACATGCCCAGACTTTCCTGTTCGGCGGCCAGCGCCAGTTCTACCTCCCGCATCGCCGCGACCAAATCCCGGGCCCGGCAGTGGTCTCGACCGGTAGCGCTCGTGAAGGGATGACGCAACAGTTGCTCGTACATGGGCTATCTCCATTAGCTGGGCATCCACGCTCTACCACCAATGGCGCATCGGCGGACACGTGTTCGCATTTCGAACTCTATGCTAGAATCAGCCTTCCAACCGAGCAACGCAACAGGATCAAGGTGGCGCCACGACGATGACCACACAGCCGAAGGACGAACGCCTCAGCCCCGACGACCGGGACTTCGTGACCGCACTGGCCAGCGGCCTGGACGTGATTCTCGCCTTCGACCAGGAACATCCGCGCATGACGCTGAGCGAGGTCGCCGCCCGCACCGGCATGAACCGGGCCCGCGCCCGGCGCTTTCTGCTCACGCTCAACGCCCTGGGCTACGTGCGCAAGCAGCACCGCCACTTCGAACTGGCCCCCCGCACGCTGCAGCTCGGCTACGCGTACCTGTCGGCCAACAACTACCGCACGGTGATCCAGCAGCATCTGGAAGACATCACCCGGGAAACCGGTGAGTCGTCGTCGCTGGGCGTGCTCGACGGCAGCGACGTGATCTACGTCGGCCGCTCGGCGGCGCCGCACCGCCTGATGGCGATCACCCTGGCGGTCGGCACCCGCCTGCCGGCCGTGCTGACCTCGATGGGCCGCGTGCTGCTCGCGCAACTCCCCGACGACGAACTCGACGCCCTGCTCGAGGCGGTGACGCTGGAGCGACACACCGAGCACACCATCACCGACAAGACCGAGTTGCGTGACTGTCTGCGCCGGGTCCGCGAGCAGGGCTACTGCATCGTCGACCAGGAACTCGACTCCGGTCTGCGTTCGCTGGCCGTGCCGGCCTTCAATGCCCACGGCAAGCTGCTCGGCGCGATCAACGTCAGTACCAACGCCGCCCGCATCGACCTGGCCACGCTGAACGAGCGCTTCCTGCCACTGCTGCAGGAAAAGGCCCGCCAGATCGCCACGCAGGTCAGCTGAGCGTGCGGCCCCGCTCTCGGGGCCGGCTCCGGTAATCGACATGCTCGATATTCTCGCCATCACTACGCCCATCTTCCTGCTCATCGGGATCGGCTTCCTGGCGGTCATGCTGCGCCTGTTCAGCAAGGAGCAGGTCCAGGGCCTGAGCGGCTTCGTGATCAACTTCGCGCTGCCGGCGCTGATCTTTCGGGCCCTCGTCCAGCGGCCGCTGGACGAGGTCTTCAACCCGATCTACCTCGCCGCCTACGGGGGCGGCTCGGCGGTGCTGTTCCTGGGCGCCTGGCTGCTGGCCCGCCATCGCGGCAAGCCGCTGGGCGAAAGCGGGATCCTGGCACTGGGTGTGTCGGCGGCCAACAGTGGTTTCATCGGTTACCCCGTGGCCGCGATGGTGGTGGGCTCGAGTGCGGTGGTCGCCCTGGCCCTGAACATGATGGTCGAGAACCTGCTGATCATCCCCACGGCCCTGGCTATCGGCGAGGCAGGTCGCCAGAGCGGTGTTTCCTTCTTCACCGCCCTGCGCCGCACCGTAGTTCGGCTGACCCGTAACCCGATCCTGATCGGCATCTTTGCCGGCATCCTGACCGCGCTCAGCGGCATCACCCTGCCCGCCCCGATCTCGCGGACCATCGACATGCTGGCCACCGCCGCCGCACCGACCGCGCTGTTCGTGATCGGCGGCACCCTCTACGGGCTGCGCATCGGCGGCATGCTCGGCGATGTCGCCCAGGTGGTGACCGGCAAGCTGCTGCTCCATCCGCTCATCATCTTCCTGCTGCTCTGGTGGCTGCCGCCCATCGACCCGGCGCTGGCCACCGCTGCGGTGGTGATCGCCAGCGCGCCGATGATCAGCATCTATCCGCTCCTCGGCCAACGTTACGGCCACGGCGAGGTATGCACCGCGGCCCTGATGCTGGGCACGCTGCTGTCGTTCGTCACCATCAGCACCCTGCTGTGGGTGCTCGAGGCTTACCCGCTCCCGCTCTATTGACAGTTCCCCGCCGTCTCCCGACGGCCCGGCTCGCTCTTGCCCTACCTCGATTATCGTTGATCGCCGATACAAGCACCGTCGTATGCGCAACGAGAGCTTGAGCGCTCCATTCTCGAATGGGTCCGACTGGTACTGATGACCAGCCGACGCCTGACGGCTCGTCAAACCACTCGTTTCCTACCCCTAAAGTCGAATGCTATCGGGCTTGCATCTGTATTGCTAAAATACTTAGATATAAAAGTATTTTAAAACTGACGACAAAAAATGGTGCTTTCCCATGGCCTCCCCATCCGATGAAATCCCCATGAGCGCGCTTGAAGTCAAGGCACTGGATGCCATTGCCGACGGCATCTACCAAATTGAATTCGCGCATCCCGAGGGTGATGACCTGCCAGAATTCACCCCCGGGGCCCATGTCTACATCGAGGTACCCAACGGCCAGGTAAGACGCTACTCCCTGTGCAACGATCCCGAGGAGCGCCACCACTACGTGATCGCGGTCAAGCGTGAAGAGACCGGCACCGGTGGTTCGAAGAGCCTGACCGACGAAACCCGCGTCGGGGACAAGCTCCAGGTCTCCGAGCCGCACAACGATTTCGAGTTGAAGGGCAATCCAGCGCGTTACATCTTCATCGCCGGCGGTATCGGCATCACGCCGATCATGGCGATGATCCATCACCTCAGAGCCACGAGCGGCAAGCCGTTCAAGCTCTATTATCTGACACGCGACGCCGACCAGACGGCCTTTCTCGAGGAGCTCAGCGGTCCTGAATATCGTGGCAAGGTGGTCATTCACCATGATCAGGGCGACCCCGACAACGCCTTCGACCTGTGGCCTGTCCTCGAGCAGCCCAAGGGAGCGCACGTCTACTGCTGTGGACCGCGTGGCCTGATGGAAGCGGTACGCGACATGACGGGGCACTGGTCATCCTCGAGCGTGCGCTTCGAGGACTTCGGCACGCGCAAGCCAGCAAACGAGGAAGATGACAAGCCCTTTACCGTGCGTTTGGCCCAGACCGGCGAAGCCGTGCCTGTCCCGGCGGGCGTGTCGATCCTCGAAGCTTTGAGGACCAATGGGCATCACGTTCCCTACTCCTGTGAAAGTGGCACCTGTGGCTCCTGTCGCACGCGCCTGGTGGAAGGTGAGGCCGATCATCGCGACCTGGTGCTGTCGGAGGCCGAACATCAGGACAACATCATGGTCTGTGTCTCGCGTGCCGTCTCGGAAGAACTGATCATCGACCTTCCAGAATGAGCCGTCCGTTTTCGCCGGAGAGTCCCATGACACCACCGCCCTTGCGACTCGGGATCGCCGGTCTCGGTCGCGGCTTCATGCTGTTGCTGCCGACCCTGGCGGCACACCCTGGCATCCGCCTCGTCGCGGCCGCCGATCCTCGAGAGGCGGCCCGTCAGCAATTCACGAGCGACTTCGACGCCGTGACTTACGCCGACGTCGCCGAGTTGTGCGCCGACCCCAACGTCGAGGCCGTCTACATCGCCACCCCGCACCAGTTTCACCGTGAGCATGTCGAACTGGCGGCAGCATGTGGCAAGCACGTCCTCGTCGAGAAGCCCATGGCGCTCTCGCTCGAGGACTGCCGGGCCATGATAGCGGCAATGCGCCAGGCCGGACGCTGGCTGATGGTCGGACACAGCCACAGCTTCGATGGGCCTTACCGACGTACCCGCGAGTTGATCGATAGCGGCAAGTTCGGCGCAGTACGCATGATTCATGCGCTCAACTTCACCGACTTTCTCTATCGTCCGCGACGCCCGGAGGAGCTGGATACAGCGCGCGGAGGCGGCGTGGTCTTCAGCCAGGCCGCCCATCAGGTCGATATCGTGCGCCTGCTCGGCGGCGGTCGCGCGAGCAGTGTTCGCGCCAGCACCGGCAGCTGGGACGCCACCCGCCCCACCGAAGGCGCCTACGGCGCACTGCTGAACTTCGAGGACGGCCCCTTCGCCAACCTGACTTACAGCGGCTTCGCGCATTTCGACAGCGACGAGTTTTGCGGCTGGTCGGGCGAGCTCGGCCAGCCACGTGCCCCCGATCAATACGGTCAAGCCCGACGCCGGCTCGCCCAGGTGCAGAGCCCCGAGGAAGAGACGGCTCTCAAGAACACCCGCACCTATGGCGCCGGCCTGTCGCTTGCCACCAGCAGCCTCGAGGGCATCACGCACAACCATTTCGGCTTCGTCCTGGTCTCTTGCGATCACGCCGACCTGCGCCCCACCCCGGAAGGCGTGCAGATCTATGCGGACAGCCGCCAGTACCTGGAACCGCTTGCACCACCAACCATTCCCCGTCGAGAGGTGCTGGATGAACTGATTGACGCGGTACGTCACGACCGAGCGCCAATCCATTCCGGAGAATGGGGTCTGGCGACCATGGAAGTCTGCCTGGGCATGCTCACGTCCGCAGCCACGGGACGCGATGTGACGTTGTCCCAGCAAGTGGGACTACCCCACTCCCCTGCGTTAAGGTGAACATTGGCTGGGAGACCCACCGGAGCGTCAAAAGGAAACCACGATGGCAAGAAGCGACACCCAGGAAACGAAAACGGTGCTTCGGCACTGGCAGGAGGACGTCCCCGACGACCGCCTGGCCCACTTGGTACGCGATGCCGGGCGCGTACTCACCAAGAGTCTTCAGGCCAAGCTGGCAGAGCACTCCATCAGCTTCGGCCATTGGTCGTTTCTGCGCATTCTATGGGTGACCGAGGGGCTGACCCAGCGGGAGCTCAGCGAACAGGCGGGACTCATGGAGCCCACGACCTACACCGCCCTGAAAGCCATGGAAGCCAAGGGGTTGATCGAACGTCGCCAACTCAACGGCAATCGCAAGAACATCCACATCTACCTGACCCAGAAAGGTCGCGATCTCAAGGAAACGCTGATCCCCCTTGCCGAGGCGGTCAACGAGCGCGCCGTGCGCGGCATCGACGAGGACGACCTGCTCGCGACACGGCGCACCCTGCTTGCCATCATCAGCAACCTGGCGGAGGCCAACGAATAACCTTGCAGCCAGGCCCCCTCCCCAGCCATCAGGACCCACGATGAATACCCATACCCCCCAAGCCGCTGCTGCAGCGTCGGATAGCGATGACCTGCTGCAGGATCTGGTACACGCCAACCACATCCTCTTCGATGAAGGGGTACTCGATGCCTTCGGCCACGTCAGCGTCCGTCATCCCGACAGGCCCGATCGCTTCCTGCTCGCGCGCAACATGGCCCCCGGCCTGGTCCGTGCGGAAGACATCATCGAGTTCGAACTGGACGGCACACCCGTCGACGCGGCTGGACGCAAGGTCTATCTCGAGCGCTTCATCCATGGCGAAATCTACCGTGCCCGGCCTGACGTCATGGCGGTGGTACACAGTCATTCCCCCTCGGTAGTGCCGTTCAGTGCGGTCAAGTCGACACCGCTGAGACCCATGTGCCACATGAGCGGCTTCCTCGGCGAAGGCGCTCCGATCTTCGAGATCCGCGACGTTGCCGGTGACGCCACGGACCTGCTGATCCGCAGCGCCCCGCTCGGCAAGGCCCTGGCGGACTCGCTGGGCGGCAACAATGTCGTGCTGATGCGAGGCCATGGCGCAACCATTGCCGCGCCGACGCTCAAGCAAGCCGTCTATCGCGCAGTCTACGTCGAGGTCAATGCACGCCTGCAGGCCGACGCCCTGCGCCTCGGTCCCGTCGAATACCTGACCCCGGGCGAAGCCAAGACGGCCATGGAGATGGTCGAGGGGCAGGTCGAGCGGCCCTGGCAGCTGTGGAAGCAGCGCGCCGAGGCGCGCCGCTAGCCACTCACCTGCGCCATTACGAGGGCGGCGCCGGACCAGAGCCATTGCCATGACTCCGGCACTCATCGACCTCATCCATGTGTTCGATTCGATCGAGCCGGCTTGCCCCCGGCAGTGACGCTCCGCTCTACTGACCGGTGAGCGGGGCGCCACGGCCCCATTGAACGCGTACCTCCTTCAGCTTCCCGATAGCTTCCGGAGCGCCAGGGACGCAGTGCATAGGCTGTGCTCCTCGCCCGGCACTCAACTCTTCACGATCCGGGAACATCGCCCAGACCGGACAGATACAGGCTTCCTACCATAGACGCGGGAGATAACCGCATCAGGGGCGACAGGCACACGAAGACGGGTTGCCGCCCCCCGCAGATTTCGCCTTGAAAGAAGGTCTCAAAAGAGTGCGAATGCAGCATAAATTACGACTTTCGCCGTATTTGACGATGCGGGATCTTGGACTAACTTAGATATGTAAGTTAGATATCTAAGCATTTTCCCTGCACAAGACTGGGATCGTGTCGCAAACCCTATCTGGAGATTTCGTGCAATGTTGACTCACGAAGAGAACGAGCTCCTCTGCCGTGTCGAAGGTGATGCCCCCATGGGGCAGATCATGCGTGGCCACTGGCTGCCTGCCTGCCTCTCCGAAGAAGTCGCCGAGCCGGATGGCGATCCCGTCCGGGTACGCCTCTTGGGGGAAGACCTGGTTGCCTTCCGCGACACTGACGGTCGCGTTGGTGTCATGGACGAGATGTGTCCCCACCGTCGTGCATCATTGGCACTGGGCCGCAACGAGGAGTGTGGACTCCGCTGCCTTTATCACGGCTGGAAGATGGACGTCGATGGCAACGTACTTGAGATGTCGTCCGAACCATCGGCCTCAAAAATGACCGAAAAGGTCAAGCACAAAGCATACCCGACTCATGAGGAAGCCGGTTTCGTCTGGGTCTACATGGGGCCCGCCGAGGAGAAGCCGGAATTCACCGCACCGGTATTCCAGCCGACGCCGGAAACCAAGGTGTCCATATCCAAGGTCATCGTCGACTGCAACTGGGCCCAGATTCTGGAAGGAGCCATCGATTCGGCACACTCGTCGTCACTGCATTCCACCGATATGGTACCGGCTCGCATCGGTGGCGCCGAAGCCAATGATAAGCTTTGGTTGCGTCCGTCAACGGACAAGGCTCCGCGTCTGCAGGTACAGAAGACCCGCTTCGGATTCCGCTACGCAGCCATCCGTCGCCCGATCACTGATGCCAAGACGCACGACTACATACGCACGACCCTGTTCATTGCTCCTTACACGGTACAGATTCCTCCGAACAATCTTTACGATATCGCGATCCTCCACGTTCCAATCGACGATACGCATACCGCATTCCATTTCATCGCCTGGGGCGACGAAGCAACCACACCGGATACCGAGTCCTGGCGCAAGTTCCTCGGCACCCAGATTGGCATCGATCTGGACGAGCGTTTTCGCAAATTCCGCACTCGCGAAAACAACTACTGGCAGGATCGTCGGATCATGCAGCTCGGCACAAGCTTCACCGGCATCCGCGGCATCCCCAACCAGGATATCGCCATGTGGGAAACCATGGGTCCCATCGCCGACCGTACCCACGACCGCCTTGGTGCCAGCGACCTTGCCATCGTCGAATTCCGCCGGCAGATGGTCCAGGCGGCCAGGACCATGCAGCAGGGTGGACCGGTTATCGGTACTGAGGAGCCGCGTATTCCACATTACAAGCTGAAATCCTTTCAGGGCGTCGTTCCCAAGGAAACAGACTGGCGTGAGCTGGGAACCGCTCCCGAGGAAGCCGAACTCTATGCGGAAGAAACAGATACCCAAGCCCAGTAAGGTATCCAGCTGATAAACGACGACCGACCAGGAATGCCGATGAACAAGCTAGAACTCTCAATTGCGGTAGGCAACTATGATCGCATGCGCCCACTGATCGACGGGGAGGTGCAGATTGACGGCGTGGATCCGGTATTCATGCTTCACGACCCGGAAGAGATATTCTTCCGTGCTTTTCGCCATGCCGAATTCGACATCACCGAGCTTTCACTGAGCAGCTTTTCGGTGAAGACCGCGGCAGACAATTGTCCTTATGTGGGGGTCCCCGTGTTCCCCTCACGCGCCTTTCGCCACACCTCGATCTATATCCGCACCGACCGCGGCATCGAAACTCCCGCGGACCTACGCGGCAAGCGCATCGGGGTACCGGAGTACCAGCTCACTGCCAACGTCTGGGCACGACTGTTTCTCGAAGAAGATCATGGGCTGAAGCCCAGCGATGTTACCTGGCTGCGCGGCGGGTATGAGCAACCGGGGCGGGTCGAAAAGATCAATCTCGATCTGCCGGAGGGGGTAAATGTAGAAAACATCCCCGAGGGGGAAACGCTTTCCGGTATGCTGGCCTCGGGAGAACTGGACGCAGTGATGGGGCCTCGCGCGCCGTCTTGTTTCGATCGTGGACATCCTCATGTGGGCTATCTCTATGCCAACCCGCAGCAGGCAGCATCGGATTGGTACCGCCGTACCGGTATCTTTCCGATCATGCATCTATTGGGTATTCGCAAGACCTTGGTCGACCGCCATCCATGGTTACCATTCTCGGTCTACAAGGCTTTTGAGCAATCCAAGGCGTTGGCCGTAGCCAAGCTCAGTGACACTGCTGCCACAAAAGTGACGCTCCCCTTCGTCGAGGACCAGCTCCGTTCTGCAAGAAAACTGATGGGAGATGACTTCTGGTCATATGGCTTTTCGAAAAACCGAAAAACCCTCGAACGCTTCTTGGAACAGCACTATTCTGAAGGCCTCTCAAGCCGGCAACTAACACCGGAAGACCTTTTCCACCCATCCACTCTGGAAAGCTTCAAAATATAAAGAACAACTCATTCACAACAACAAATTATCAAACCTGACAAAATGGTGAATACAATGAACAAGCTCATCAAGAAGGCACTCTGCACGGCAGCCATTATCGCTCCAAGCCTTCTCCTGAACCCTGCCTCAGCACAGACTTACGACATGACAGTAGCCGGTGCTTCACCAGGTGGATTATGGTCACTTTTGGGGGCCGGCATCGATTCAGCAATGAAGGCCGAGTATCCTGGCTCGACAATCACCTACCAAACATCTGGCGGTGGCCTTGCCAATGTTGCCGTCCTGGAGCGTGACGATGCCAGCCTCGCGATCATCGAGGATGCGGTATTGAAGTTGGCACAAGATGGGTCGGCACCGTTCCGGGAGCCGATAAAGGACATCAGAGTAATTGCCAACCTTTATAATTGGGCTCCCATGCAAGCCGTCATGCGGAAGGATTTTGCCGAAAAGTACGGAATCAAGACATTTTCAGACATTGCCAAGGTCAAGCCACCGATCACGATCGCTATCAACAAGCGAGGCAATATCGCCTCCAGCGTTGCCATGGATATGCTGAATGAAATCGGCGCAGGACCTAACAAGATTAAGAGCTGGGGTGGAAAAATCATTTATGCAGCTTCCGGAGAGCAGTCCAGTCTCATCCAGGATCGCCGCATCGACATGTTCCTGAACAGCCTGTTTGTGCGCCAGAGCTCAATTCTCCAGGCAAGCAACAGTATTGACCTGACTCTGTTGCCTCTTTCAGAGAAGACGGTCAAGGCGGTGGATGAAAAATCAGGAACCAAGCCCTTTATCATCCCCGGCGGTGCCTACAAGTGGGCTCCCCAAGCTATTCCTACCGTGACGATCAGCGCCGCTCTGGCAGTACGCAGCGACATGGACGACAAGACTGCATACAACATCACCAAGGCCCTGTTTGAAAACTACAAGAAGATTGCCACCGTTCATCCCGCGATGAAAGGGCTGACACCCGAGGTCATGGCTTCCTCTGAAGGCGTCCCCTATCACGAAGGCGCCATTCGCTACCTGAAGGAAGCGGGGCTTCGTTAATTCATTAGCCCGGCATACTTTCGCTGCTGAGGATGATTCCGATGATTCCGTTTTTCCAACTCCTGGCCGGCACGGGAACGAGGCGGCCACTGACGGGTAAACTGGGCATGGCAGTACATGGATGTGCTGCCTTGATAGCCATAGCGGTCATTTACACCACAACCATTGTGTACGTTGACCTGTATACAATGACTGTCGTTTTCCTGTCCGCAATGCTTGCAGTACTGTTCCTGACCATTAGCGCAGGCCCCAATAGCCGCACTGATCGCCCCAGCATTCTGGATTGGCTATTTGTGGCGGCCAGCATTGCGGTAGGCATCTATTTCTTCATAGAAAGCGATCGTATTGCTGAAAGAATAACCCTCCTTTTCCCGCTGGGGAAAGAGGACTTGATTGCTTCCAGCATTCTGCTCTTTCTTACCATAGAAGCGACACGCCGCACGGTCGGGATGGGATTGACCAGTGTCGTTCTCCTTTTTCTGGTCTACAACCTGTTCGGCCACGGACTGCCCGGGGCTCTTGGGTTCAGAGAAGTGGGTTACAACCACTTCATGGATATCATGATGTTCACATCGGACGGCTTGTTCGGTGTCCCCCTGCGTGTGGCTGCTACTTATGCGTTTCTCTTCGTCATGTTTGGCACCTTCCTTTCTAAAGCGGGCGGTGCCGAATTCTTCTATAACTTGTCTTCCTCCATCGCAGGCCATAGAACGGGGGGGCCCGCCAAGATTGCAGTAATCTCCTCAGGGCTCTATGGCACCATGTCCGGTAGTCCGACCTCGGATGTGGTCACGACCGGCTCTGTTACCATCCCCATCATGCAGCGCCTGGGATACAACAAGGCCCTCTCGGGTAGTGTCGAGGTTGCCGCCTCGACGGGGGGGAGCTTGCTGCCTCCCGTCATGGGGTCAGCGGCCTTCATCATGGCAGAGTACACTGGCATCGATTATCGGGATATTGCCATCGCGGGGATTATCCCTGCCCTGCTGTACTACCTTTGTGTCTACAGCCAGGTACATATCCGATCGAAAAAACTGGGCCTAAGCGGGCTTCCCAAGGATGAAACTCCGGCGTTCAGAAGCACCCTAAAAAACGGTGGGCTCTTCATTGTCCCGCTCGTGGCCCTGTCGACCGCACTGGTCATGGGATATTCGCCCACTTATGTGGCCGCCATTTCAACCTTCATGGTCCTGGTTGTTGCCGCCTTTCGAAAATCAACCCGCATGGGACCCAGGGCGGTCTGGAATGCACTCGCGGTTACCACGCTACGCATGGTGTCGGTGGTGGCCGCCTGTGCGGCTGCCGGGCTGGTTATCGGCGGCATATCGATGACCGGGCTGGGCAGCAAGTTTTCCGATCTGGTCTTCCTTCTGGCCGGCAACAGCGCGTTCCTTGCCTTGGTAATTTCAGCCATCCTGGCCATCATTCTCGGCATGGGCATGCCAACGCCGTCTGCCTTCATTCTTGCCACGGTCCTGGTTAGCCCGACGTTACTGTCGCTAGGATTCAGCGTTTTGCAGACCAACATGTTCATTCTGTACTTCGCTGTTCTTTCAGCAATGACGCCTCCGGTAGCCGTCGCCGCCTTTGCGGCTTCTGCGATAGCCGATGCCAAGCCCACGGAAATCGCAATTGGCGCAGTCAAATTGGCCATAACAGCCTTTATCGTTCCCTTCGCGTTTGTATATGGCGAAGGACTTCTGCTGGTCGGGAACTGGCTTGACATCGCCATCTCCTGTCTGACGGCAGTCATTGGGGTGCTGATCCTGAGCATTGCGATCGAAGGCTACTGGCGAAAGAATCTGACAGCATTCCCGAGGGTCGGCTTCGGGGTGGCAGGCCTAATGTTTATTATCCCCACCTGGTGGACCGTTATTCTTGCCATCGCAATTTTTGGTGTTTGCTTCATTTCTACGCCACACCTCAGACACAGCAACCACAAAATACCTGCGTAAAACCAAGGCTCTGATATGACATCGACAGTCTCCGCGGCACCCTGTACAGGGTGCCTTTTTCTTACCCAGTGACCTGTATTGAACCAGGCAGAAACCCAACCTTTCCTCCACATCGTTATTAATCGACGGTTTATAGAAGAGACCTTACACTGATGTATCACATTGACAAGACAGCTCTTGACCAGGCAGTCCACGACAACATCGCCGCAGCACTTCTGGAAGATATCGGCAGTGGTGATATTACTGGCCAACTGATCGCTGATGACGTTTATTCTGAAGCCAATCTGATGATAAGAGAAAGCGCTATATTGTGCGGCCAGCAATGGGTAAATGAAGTCTTCCGGCAGATTGACCAAAGCGTAAAAATAGAATGGCTGGTTGCAGAGGGAGACTGGATCGATGAAGACACCGTGCTTTGTAATATATACGGTCCCGCACGCTCTATTCTAAGCGGAGAGCGTAGTGCGTTAAATTTCCTGCAGTTACTGACGGGAATCGCCACACGCAGTCATGGGTATGCGTCAATGGTCAGGGATACAGGCGCCAAGCTTCTCGATACACGCAAGACCCTGCCAGGCCTGAGGCTAGCTCAAAAATACGCGGTCACCTGTGGAGGGTGTCACTCTCATAGGACAGGACTTTATGATGCATTCCTCATAAAGGAGAACCATATTACAGCCTGCGGGGGCATCGCCAAGGCGATACATGCGGCACGACTGACAGGAATAAAAGTACCTGTGGAGATAGAAGTCGAAGATCTTTATGAATTAAAGCAAGCCTTGGACTCTGACGCTGACATCATCATGCTGGACAACTTTACTCTTGATGACCTCTACACGGCCGTCAACCTCAACAATGGTCGCGCCATACTGGAAGCATCGGGGGGAGTTAATGAAAAAACCTTGAGCGACATCGCTCGAACAGGAGTGGATTATATTTCTCTGGGGACACTTACCAAGGACATAAAGGCAGCAGACCTTTCGATGCGCCTCTCGCTCTAGTTATTTCCTGCCTGGAGAAGACTTTTCAAGAAAATACGGGGCATCATCTTCAAACAACATGCCCCTTGCTTCAGGGTGGCCGACACTGCTTTACCCGAGCATCCCCGGCGCCCCCCGGACTGACGTAAAAACCGTCATGGCGCAATGCCATGGCGGTTTTTTGGCGAGAGCACCGGGAGGTCAGGACAGAGTGTCCAGCGCCAGCAGATAGCCGCGGCTGCCCAGCCCGGCGATCACGCCATCGGCACGCCGCGAGACGTAGGAGTGGTGGCGGAATGCCTCGCGCTTGTGGATGTTGGAGAGGTGCACCTCGATGACCCGGCCCTCGTAGGCGTTGAGGGCGTCGAGAATCGCCACCGAGGTGTGGGTGTAGGCGGCCGGGTTGATGACGATCAGGTCGGTGCCGTCGGTCCTTGCAGCCTGGATGGCGTCGATCAGCTCGCCCTCGTGATTGCTCTGCCGGCAGGTGATATCCCAGCCGTTGATCGCGGCCTTTTCATAGAGCCGGTTGTTGATGTCGTCCAGCGTCTCGTGACCGTAGATCTCGGGCTGACGGGTGCCCAGCAGATTGAGATTGGGGCCGTGCAGCACCAGGACCTTGTGGGTACTCATGGGGTTGTCTCCAGCGAAGCGTTGGGATCAGGGCGGGCACCGGCGAGAGCCGCCTGCGCGCCCGGCCCCGCTATCTTCGCAGAAGCATCGAAAGCCAGCGACAGGCCTCGCTCACTTCTCGGCCTGCTGAAACGACGACGACACGCTGAAGTTGGTCGAGTTGAGCTTCTGCACCTCCCGGCGCAGCTGACGACGCTCGCGACGCGAGGCCAGGCGCCGGGTGTCCCAGGACGTGGGGGTCAGCGAGCAGTAGCGGTCGTTGTCCTGCAGCCGGAAGGTGCGCACGGCGCCGATCGGCATGTCCTCCGGCCCGTAGATGCCGATCAGCCGGATCGTCAGGCTCCTGAACTCGAGGTCACCGCAGGGCCTGTGCCCGTCCATCTCGATCCCTTCGTCACGAGCCATGCGGCGAATCAGGCCGTCGAAGGTCCCGATGTGCAGGAAGTCGCCCGAACCCAGCGGGCCCTGGCGCGTGTTCTCCGCCAGCGGCCGGTCGTGCGCGGAGGGCCGTTCGCCGTCCTTCTCGACCGACTCGCCTTCGCTGTACTGCATCTCGAAGTCGGTGACATCCATCACGACGGTCCCCTGATTCGTCTCCAGCTCGGCGATGATGTACTCGATGAAGATCGACTCGGCGCTCATGTTGCTGATGATGCACAGTGCATTGATGTCCTTCTGCTTGCCGCGGTTGATGATCAGCCGCGGGCGACGCTGGCGACGGAACCCCCAGTAGAGCAGCTGCGCGTAGACCAGCCAGATGCACAGCGTGCCCAGGTTGGTGAAGACGGTCAGCACGGCCTTGTGTTGCGCGATCCACTCGAACATGGCCTCTCCCTTTGCCGGTAACCTGAAAAACGCGCCTCCCGCGCGTTCGTGACACGTCGCAAGGCCAACGGCTTCTGCCCGCGACGACGCTAGCCTGCATCAAGCATAAGCATAGCCAATACGCCTCGAGAGCCGATCGCCCGTCAGTCATCGCCGCCGGGCTCCAGCCAGGCCCGCCACAGCGCCTTCACCGCTTCCCGATGGGCGTGGAAGGGCGCCTCCTCGACGGCGCCGCTCGCCTTGGCCAGCGCCCGCCGGTGGCTGGTGTCCCGGTAGGCCAGGTAGGCATCGTGCAGCTGGCGGGCCTGGTCGCCGCTCAGGTGGCGCGTCGCTTGGAGCGTCTCGATCAGGCGCATGTTGTCGCTCCACTCGAGCAGCGCCGGTTCGGAATGGCTCAAGGCCAGCACGGCGTACTGGCAGAGAAACTCGATGTCGACCATGCCGCCGGCATCCTGCTTGAGATCGACGCGCCCCGCCTCGCGCTCGTCGGCGCGGCTGCCCAGGTGCTCGCGCATCTTGTGGCGCATGGCGACCACCTCGTCGCGCAGCCTCTCGGGGTCGCGCTCCCGCCCCAGCACCTCGCCACGAACCGCCGCGAAGCGCTCGCCGAGCGCGGCGTTGCCGGCCACCACCCGCGCGCGGACCAGCGCCTGGTGCTCCCAGGTCCAGGCCTCGTGGCGCTGGTATTCGGCGAAGGCGTCGAGACTGGTGACCAGCAGCCCGGCGTTGCCCGAGGGCCGCAGGCGCATGTCGACCTCGTAGAGGGCGCCGGCCGGCGTGACGGCGGTCAGCAGGTGGATGATGCGCTGCCCCAGCCGGGTGTAGAAGACGCTGTTGTCGATCGGCCGCGGGCCGTCGGTGCTGCCCTGCAGGGCGCCGTCGTGCAGGAACACCAGGTCGAGATCCGAGCCGTAGCCCAGCTCGATGCCGCCCAGCTTGCCGTAGCCGACGACCAGGAAGGCCGGCGTGTCGGCCGCGGCCCGCGAGCCGTCGTGGCGCTGCGGGCAGCCGTGCTTGCGGACCAGGTGGCGCCAGGCCATGCCCAGCACGCGCTCCAGCACCACCTCGGCGATGAAGGTCAGGTAGTCGCTGACCTTCATCAGCGTGCGCGCGCCGGCGATGTCGGACGCCGCCACATGCAGCACCTGGGCGTGCTTGAAGATGCGCAGCGCCTCGAGCCGGGCCTCCTCGTCGTCCTCGGGAATCCGCGTCAGGGCCTGACGCAGCTCGTCGGCCAGCCGCGCCTTGTCGGCCGGCGAGTAGAGCGTCGCCGGGGTGAGCAGCTCATCGAGCAGTACCGGGTGGCGGGCCAGCTGCTCGGCGATCCATGGGCTGGCGCCGCACAGGTGCATCAGGTGCTCCAGGGCGTCGGGGTTCTCGCGCAGCAGGGCCAGGTAGGCGGTACGCCGCAGCACCGCCTCGATCAGCGGCAGCACCCGCTCCAGGGCGACCGTCGGCGCCTCGCTGTCGGCCGCGGCATCGAGCAGCAGCGGCATCAGGGCGTCGAGGCGCTCGAAGCCGATCCGCTGCATGCCCTGCACGGACCGGGACTGGCGCAGCGCCGTGATCCGCCGCAGGGCGCCCGCCACGTCGTCGAAGCCAGCCTCGGCGAGCTGCTCCCGGGCTTCCTCGTCGTCCAGCTCGCCACGCCACAGGGCACGCCATTCACCGAGCGGCACGCGTCGCGACACCGCCTCCCTGCCCTCCTCGGCCTCCGCCGTGGCGTCCTCCTCGTCGGCCTCGGGCTCGGCGATCACCGCATCGAAGTGGCGACGGATCCGCTCCCGGGCCTCGCCGAGATGCGCCACCAGCGCCGGCCAGTCCTCGAAGCACCAGCCGTCGTGGCTCATCCCCAGCGCCACCCGTTCCCGATCGATGGCCGCCGAGGGCAGGGTCTGGGTCTGGCGGTCGTCGAGCGCCTGCAGGACGTGCTCCAGGTCGCGCAGGAAGACATAATCCGGCTCGAGCTCGTCGACCACCGCCTGGGGCAGCAGCTCCAGCTCAGGCAGGTGCGCCAGCGCCTGGCGCAGCGAGGTGACCTGCAGTTCGGTGTCGCGCCCGCCGCGGATCAGCTGGAAGGCCTGGACCACGAACTCCACCTCGCGGATGCCGCCGGGGCCGAGCTTGATGTTCTCGTCCATGCCGCGGCGTCGCACCTCGCGGTTGATCAGCGCCTTCATCTCACGCAGCGACTCGATGGCCCCGAAGTCCAGGTACTTGCGATAGATGAACGGCCGCAGGCTTTCCAGCAGCGCCCGCCCGGCGTCGAGATCGCCGGCCACCGGGCGCGCCTTGAGCATGGCGTAGCGCTCCCACTCGCGACCCTGATCCTGGTAATAGCTGGCCAGCATGGCGAAGCTGCCCACCAGCGGACCGCCGTCGCCCAGCGGGCGCAGGCGCATGTCGACGCGGAAGGCGAAACCGTCGGCGGTGGGCGCATCGAGCGCGGCGATGAGCTTCTGGCCCAGCCGCGTGAAGTACTCCTGGTGGTCGTATTCGCGCTTGCCGCCCTGGGTGGTGCCCTTCTCGGGAAAGGCGAAGATCAGGTCGATGTCGGAGGACAGATTGAGCTCACCGGCCCCCAACTTGCCCATGCCCAGCACCACCAGCCGCTGCGGAGTGCCGTCGGCACAGGGCTCGGGCAGTCCCCAGCGCGGCGCCAGGTGCTGCTCCAGCCAACCGAGCGCCCCCTCCAGGCAGCACTCGGCCAGCCGCGAGACGCTCGCCGCGGTATCCCACATGGTGTGGCCCTCGGGGCGCGCCAGATCCCGCCAGACGATGCCCAGCAGGCGGGCGTTGCGGAACCGGCGCAGCGCGGCATGCAGCTGCTCCTCGCTGCCGACCCCGTCCAGCGCATCCGCCAGCCAGCCGTCGAGTGTCGCTCGCTCGGGCGCGGCATCGAGCTCGGCGTCGGCGTCCAGCTGCGCCAGCCAGCCCGGATGCCGCGCCAGCACGTCGGCAGCAAAGTCGGACACGGCCAGCACCCGCGCCAGCTGGGCGCGGCGCGACTCGGGCAGCGCCGCCCACGCCTCGCCGGGCGGGTCCATCTCCTCCCGGCCGGCTCGCTCGTCGGCCTGCACGAGAGCGTCCCGGCAGCGCGTCTCGATCTGCTGCAGGCGCTCCTGCAGCGACGAGGGAAGGTCCATCAGGGGCAGAAAGGCGTCGGGCAGCGCCATGGCAGGGCTCCGTGCGGTCGGTGAAGATACCCCCAGCATAACCAAGCGCCCGGCGACACTGAACCGCCGCACACGGACAAAAAAACGGCGGCCCGATCGCTCGGGCCGCCGTCGTTGGCGCTGGCCGTGAAAGGCCAGCGGGCGTTACAGCAGCAGGCGACGGATATCCGTGAGCACCTGGCCGAGGAACGCGGTGAAGCGCGCCGCGTCGGCCCCGTTGACCGCCCGGTGGTCGTAGGACAGCGACAGCGGCATCATCAGCCGCGGCTGGAAGGCCTGGCCGTCCCATACCGGCTTCATCTGCGACTTGGAGATGCCGAGTATGGCCACTTCCGGCGCGTTGACGATCGGCGTGAACGCCGTGCCACCGATCGAGCCGAGGCTCGAGATGGTGAAGCAGCCGCCGGTCATCTCCTCGCGCTTGAGCTTCTTCGACTGCGCCTTCTTGGCCAGCTCCACGGACTCCTTGGCCAGGTCGACCAGCGACTTCTTGTCGGCGTCGCGGATCACCGGGACCATCAGGCCGTCCGGGGTGTCGACGGCGATGCCGATGTGGACGTACTTCTTCCACACCACCGTCTCGCCGTCGCTCTTCAGGCTGACATTGAACTGCGGGAACTTGCGCAGCGCGAAGGCGGCCGCCTTGATCAAAAACGGCAGCGGCGTGAGCTTGGCGCCCTGTGCCTCGGCCTCGGCCTTCATCGACTTGCGGAAGGCCTCGAGCTCGGTGATGTCGGCCTCGTCGAACTGGGTGACGTGCGGCAGGTTGACCCAGCTGCGATGCAGGTTGGTGGCGCCCATCTTCATCAGGCGGCCCATCGGCTTCTCTTCGACCTCGCCGAACTGGCTGAAGTCCTGATCGGGGATCGGCGGAATGCCCGAGCCCCCGGCCGCCGGGGCGGCGGTCGCGGGCGCACCACCCGCTGACTTCTGGCTCATCACCTGCTTGACATAGGTGTGCACGTCCTCCTTGAGCACACGCTCCTTGGGCCCAGAGGGCTTGACCTGCGCCAGGTCGACCCCCAGCTCGCGCGCCAGCATGCGCACCGCCGGCCCGGCGTGAACCAGCTTGCCGTCGCGCGGCGGCTCGTTGGCCACCTGGGCCTCGGGGCTCGGCGAACCGGCCGGTGCCGCCGCCGGCTTCTCGGACTGGGCCGCCGGCTTGCTGTCGCTTTTCGGGGCCTCGGCCTTCTTCGGCTTGGGCTTGGCGCCGGCCACTTCCACATAGCCGATCAGATCGCCCTCGGAGACGGTATCGCCCACCTTGACGCTGACCTCGACCAGCGTGCCCTTGTAGGGGCTGGGCACATCCATGGAAGCCTTGTCGGACTCCAGGGTGATCAGCGGGTCTTCCTCGTCGATCGCGTCGCCGGCCGATACCGCGACCTCGATGATCTCGACGTTCTCGCTGCCGCCGATGTCGGGGACGCGAATCTCCTTGCGCTGGGATTCACCCTCGCTCTCCTCGACCTCACCGCTCTGCGGCTCATCGGGCTCGGCGGTCTCGCTGACGGCTTCACCGCCGGCGGCCTGCTCGGGCTCGGCCTCGTCGCCGCCCTCGCCCTCGATCTCCATGGTACCGATCAGGTCACCCTCGGAGACGGTGTCGCCTTCCTTGACCGCCAGCGACACCAGCTTGCCGGTATGCGGGCTGGGTACATCCATGGAGGCCTTGTCGGACTCCAGGGTGATCAGCGCGTCCTCGGCATTGACGCTGTCGCCCTCGGCCACGGCCACCTCGATGATCTCGACGTTCTCGCTGCCGCCGATGTCGGGGACCTTGACCTCCACCGTGCGCTTGCCGCCGGTGGATTGCTTCGCCGCCTGACCGCTGTCCTTCTTGTCGCCCTTCTCGGCCGGCTTGTCCTCGGCCTTGGGGGCTTCCTCGGCCGGCGCCGCGTCCTCGGCGGACTCGTCGCTGCCACCGCCCTCGGCTTCCAGCTCGAGAATGTCGTCACCCTCGGAGACGGTATCGCCTTCCTTGACCAGCACCTTGACGACCTTGCCGCCCTTGGGCGCGGGGACGTCCATGCTGGCCTTGTCGGACTCCAGCGTGATCATGGTGTCCTCGGGGGCGATGACGTCGCCCTCGGACACGGCCACCTCGATGATCTCGACGTCTTCGCTGCCGCCGATATCGGGAACTTTGATGATTTCGCTACTCAAGGTCGCGCTCCTTCCAAATCGTGCTCGGCGCGGACGGGCCACGTGTCCTTCAGCGTAGCCCGTCCGGCGTCAGATCAGCCGCCTGAACGGTCTCAGGAGACCAGCGGGCTGGGCTTGTTCGGATCGATGCCGTACTTCTTGATGGCATCGGCCACGACCTTGCGGTCGAGCTCGCCGCGATCGGCCAGCGACTTGAGGGCGACCACGGTGACGAAGTGGCGGTCGACCTCGAAGAAGTGGCGCAGCTTCTCGCGGGTGTCCGAACGGCCGAAGCCGTCGGTACCGAGCACGTGATAGTCGGTCGGCACCCAGGCACGGACCTGGTCAGCATAGAGCTTCATGTAGTCGGTCGAGGCGATGACCGGCCCCTTGCGGCCTTCCAGGCACGCCGTGACGTGTGGCTTGGCCGGCTCCTCTTCGGGCTTGAGGAAGGCCTGGCGGTCGATCTCCAGCGCCTCGCGACGCAGTTCGTTGAAGCTCGGCACGCTCCAGATGTCGGAGCCGATACCATACTCCTCCTTGAGGATCTCGGCGGCCGCCTCGACCTCGCGCAGGATGGTGCCGGAGCCCATCAGCTGGACATGGGCCTTGTCCTTCTTGCCCGAGACCTCGCGCAGCAGGTACATGCCCTTGATGATGTCATTCTCGACACCTTCGGGCATTTCCGGATGCTCGTAGTTCTCGTTCATCACGGTCAGGTAGTAGAAGCAGTTTTCCTTGTCCTGGTACATCCGCTTCAGACCGTCCTGAACGATCACCGCCAGCTCGTAGGAGTAGGTCGGGTCGTAGCTGCGGCAGTTGGGAATGGTCGAGGCCTGGATGTGGCTGTGACCGTCCTGGTGCTGCAGACCTTCCCCGTTGAGCGGCGTGCGCCCGGCGGTGCCGCCGACCAGGAAGCCGCGGGCCTGCATGTCGCCGGCCAGCCACGCCAGGTCACCGATGCGCTGGAAGCCGAACATCGAGTAGTAGATGTAGAACGGCAGCAGCGGCATGTGGTGGTTGGAGTAGGAGGTCGCCGCGGCGATCCACGCCGACATGGCGCCCGCCTCGGTGATGCCTTCCTCGAGGATCTGACCGGCCTTGTCCTCGCGGTAGTACATGATCTGGCCGGAATCCATGGGCTCGTACTTCTGACCCTCGGAGGTATAGATGCCGAGCTGGCGGAACATGCCCTCCATGCCGAAGGTCCGCGCCTCGTCGGGGATGATCGGCACCACCTGCTTGCCGAAGGCCTTGTTCTTGACCAGGCCGTTGAGGATGCGCACGAACGACATGGTGGTGGAGACCTCGCGATCCCCGGAGCCCTTGATCTGGGCGGCGAAGGTCTTGTCGTCCAGCCCCGGGATTTCGATGCTCTCGAAGTCGTGCTTGCGCGCCGGCAGATAGCCGCCGAGCTGCTCGCGACGCATGTGCAGGTACTTGATTTCCGGGCTGTCTTCCGCGGGCTTGTAGTACGGCATGACGCCGCTGTCGAGCTGCTCGTCGGAAACCGGGATGGCGAAGCGGTCGCGGAACTTCTTGAGCGCCTCGGTATCCATCGACTTGATCTGGTGCGCTTCCATGTCGGCTTCGCCGCTGCCGCCGCCCATGCCGTAGCCCTTGACGGTATGCGCCAGGATCACGGTCGGCTTGCTGTTGGCGTTGCTGACCGCCTCCTGGTAGGCCGCATAGACCTTGTAGGGGTCGTGACCGCCACGGTTGAGCTTCCAGATGTCCTCGTCGGACATGTTCTCGACCATCTTGGCGGTTTCGGGGTACTTGCCGAAGAAGTGTTCGCGGGTGTAGCCGCCGCCGTTGGCCTTGCAGTTCTGGTATTCGCCGTCGACGGTCTCGTCCATCAGCTTCTGCAGCACGCCCTTGGAGTCCTGCTCGAACAGCGGATCCCAGAAGCGGCCCCAGACCACCTTGATGACGTTCCAGCCGGCGCCGCGGAACACGCCTTCCAGCTCGTCCATGATCC
Source organism: Modicisalibacter sp. (assembly GCF_055145905.1). Lineage (NCBI taxonomy): Bacteria > Pseudomonadati > Pseudomonadota > Gammaproteobacteria > Oceanospirillales > Halomonadaceae > Modicisalibacter > Modicisalibacter sp. The sequence goes on from NZ_JBSREH010000010.1 coordinate 66,252, forward strand.
GTGAGTTGCCGCGCACCGGGCCGTCGAGGCGCTGCAGGTTGCAGTTGACCACGAAGATCAGGTTGTCGAGCTTCTCGCGGCTGGCCAGGTGCAGCGCGCCCAGTGATTCCGGCTCGTCGCACTCGCCGTCGCCGAGGAAGGCCCAGACCTTGCGATCCTGCATCGGCTGCAGGCCGCGCGAATCGAGGTACTTCATGACGTGGGCCTGGTAGATCGCGGTGATCGGACCCAGGCCCATCGACACGGTGGGGAACTGCCAGTAGTCCGGCATCAGCCACGGGTGCGGATAGGAGGACAGGCCGTTGCCGTCGACTTCCTGACGGAAGTTGTCCATCTGCTCCTCGGTCAGCCGGCCTTCCAGGAAGGAACGCGCGTAGATGCCCGGGGACACATGGCCCTGGATGTAGATCAGGTCGCCCTTGAAGTCGCCCTGCGGAGCTCGGAAGAAGTGGTTGAAACCGACTTCATAGAGCGTGGCACTGGACATGTAGCTGGCCAGGTGGCCACCCAGTCCCTTGTGCTTCTTGTTGGCCCGGATGACCTGAGCGGCCATGTTCCAGCGGACCAGCGAACGGATCTTGCGCTCCATGAACAGATCGCCCGGCATGCGTGCCTCGCGGTGCACGGGGATCGTGTTGCGATGGGGCGTCGTCACCGAGAAGGGCACCTGACGACCGTCGCGACGGAACCGATCGGCCAGCCGGCTCATCAGGTACTGGGCGCGCTCTTCGCCCTCTCGATCCAGGACCGATTCCAGGGATTCCAGCCATTCCAGGGTTTCGGTCGGATCGATATCTTCTCTTGCCTCCAGACTCATAGACGTCTCTCCGAATGAAGATAGGGTGTCGGTCTGCCCTTCCGCTGGATCACAGCATCGGGGCATGTAGCGCTCTTCAGTGCGGGCCGACCTTCTGCGGGTCGTGTCTCCGTGTCCTTCGCGGTGTAATG
>NZ_JBSREH010000011.1:0-1101 GCF_055145905.1 Modicisalibacter sp.
GGCCGTCCCGTCGGGGTCCTGCGTGGGTTGCGCTAGCACCGCTTAGAGCTCATCTCCTCCAAACTCCAGCAATGGTGGGCGCCGGGGACAAGGCGAAGCGAGGGTCCTTTGCCAGGGCCGGAAAGTGATCCCTCCCATGCCGGCATTTCCGCCATCCATGGCGGTCAGATGGCAAAGGTAGCGCCCAAGGAGGGGTTTACAGCGCCCTCGCGAAGCCTTGTCGCCGGAGAAGCCCGCTTCGTCTGCCGGGTGGTGAAAGACTCAGCCCTCGCGCTGGCCGTCGACCAGGCGGTTGAGCTGGTACGGATTGCTTTCCTTGAGCGCCTCCGGCAGCAGGCCGTCCGGCAGGTTCTGGTAGCACACCGGGCGCAGGAAGCGATGGATCGCCGCGCTGCCCACCGAGGTGGTGCGCGCGTCCGAGGTCGCCGGGTAGGGCCCGCCGTGGACCATGGCATGGCACACCTCGACGCCGGTCGGCCAGCCGTTGACCAGGATCCGCCCGGCCTTGCGCTCGAGGATCGGCAGCAGCGCCCGGGCGCTGTCGTGGTCGGCGTCGTCGAGCTGCAGCGTGGCGGTCAGCTGGCCTTCCAGGTGCTCGGCGACCTTCCTGACTTCCGCCTCGTCGGCACACTCGACCACCAGCGAGCTGGCGCCGAACACCTCGGCCTGCAGGGCCTCGTCGGCGAGGAAGTCGCTCGCCGCGGTGACGAACAGCCCCGGCTGGCACTGGTTGGGCTGCTCGCCGGCCTGGCCGCGGGCCACCTCGCGGGTCTTCTCATGGCTCGCCAGGCTGTCCACGCCCCGGGTGTAGGCGTCGTGGATGCCCGGGGTGAGCATGGTCTGGCCGGCGCTGTCGCGCACCGCCCGGCCGGCGGCCTCGACGAAGGCGTCGAGCGCCGGGCCCTTGACCGCGATCACCAGCCCCGGGTTGGTGCAGAACTGCCCGGCACCCAGGTTGAGCGAGGCGACGAAGCCCTCGGCCATGCTCTCGCCGCGCGCCTCGAGCGCCGCGGGCAGCGGGAACACCGGGTTGATCGAGCTCATCTCGGCGTAGATCGGGATCGGCTCGGGGCGCGCCTGGGCGGTGGCGACCAGCGCCTG
>NZ_JBSREH010000012.1:0-18958 GCF_055145905.1 Modicisalibacter sp.
GGCAGAGATGCATTCGGCGGTTGAGACGGAATCGGAGGTCAAAAAATGCTCGCTGACGGCGATAGGGAAAGTGTCGACGCCGGCATCACGGATTCAGGTGTCTACAAAGGGAAAGGGCGGCTTCATACTGTCAGAGAGCAAGAAGGAAGAAAGGGGTATGCATCTGGATTCGAAGGGCTGATCGAGTACTTGTCGGCCTTGCTTCCCAGGAATGAGGTGATAGGGAAAGCATTGAGACAGGATGTTCCTATGTACCCTGACCTGGCAGTGCGTGAGCTGATTGCGAATGCGCTCATCCACCAGGATTTTTCTGTTGGTGGGGCGGGGCCGATGGTGGAGATATTCGATGACCGCCTGGAGATAACCAACCCCGGTGAGCCCTTGGTCGAAATTGAGCGCTTTCTCGATAGCCCGCCTCGCTCCAGAAACGAGGCCCTGGCATCTTTCATGCGGCGAGTCGGTATCTGTGAAGAGAGAGGCAGCGGTGTCGACAAGGTGGTGTTTGAAACCGAGTTTTATCAGCTTCCTCCGCCTCGCTGGGAACGCCCGGATGGTTCACTTCGAGTCGTCCTTTTTGCTCACCGCGAGCTCCGGAGCATGGACAAGCAGGAAAGGGTTCATGCCTGTTACTTGCATGCCTGCTTGAAGTACGTCATGCGTGAGCAGATGACCAACACCTCACTTCGCGAGAGGTTCGGTATCGAATCCAGAAACAGTGCTACAGCATCACGAATCATCCGTGATGCGCTGGAGGCAAAGGTGATCAAGCCTTATGACCCTGAGCAAGGCAAGAAGAACGCTCGCTACCTCCCCCATTGGGCATGAGGGTGGCGTTCTTTGATGGGTATTTGACGGTCTACTGTGTGCGCGACGAGGCCGGTGTAACAAAATCCTTTAAAATCAATGGGTAGTGAGCGTAAATCCTGGGTTGGTTTGTTTGATGGGTATTTGACGAGCCATGCTCCTGGCTAGGCTGCCAGACTCCTCCCACCGTCAACGGGTATGGGGTGACCAACGACACCTCTCACGCCTCTTACTTGAGCAATGCCTTACTATGTGCGGCCGCTTCGCCCTCTACAGCGATTTTTCTAGCCTGGCAGCCTCCCTCAAGCTGCCGCTGGCCGAGGGTGAGCTGACGCCCCGCTACAACGTCCCGCCGGGCACCTGGATGTCGGCTGTGCGCCGGCATGACGATGACGGCCAGCTGAGCCTGGATGCGCTGTGGTGGGGTTACTGGCCCCATTGGGCCGATGACAAGGCCCCGCAGCCCATCAACGCCACCGTCGAGAAGGTCGCTACTTCACCCTACTTCCGCGGCACCTTCGCCCATCACCGCTGCCTGGTGCCAGCTGATGGCTGGTATGAGTGGCTGGCCGTGGAAGACCGCAAGCAGCCCTACTACCTGACCCGCCGCGACGGCGAGCTACTTTGGTTCGCCGGCATCTGGACGGAGCGCCCGGATGGCAAACCCGGCTGCGCCATCCTCACCGAGCCCGCCCGCGGCGTCGCCAAGGCGATCCACCCGCGCATGCCGCTGATCCTGGATCAGCAGAGCCTTGAGCCCTGGCTCGATCCCGAGCTGGCGGAGCGCGAAACGATCCGCCACCTTGTCCACCATCTTCCGCATGACCGGCTGACCCACTGGCCGGTGAGCACTCGAGTCAACAAGCCGGTGGAGGATGATCCGGTTCTGATCGAGGCGGTAAGCTGAAGCAACATCAGTGCTGTTCTGGTACTCGGTGGCGAGGTGCAGTTTAGAAATGCGCTTGGAATCGCCCTTAAAGGCCACTTTCAGAGAAAGAACTAAACCAGCCGAGGGGCTGCCCACCGGTGCATGGGGATCCATTCGCCTCGGTTGCTGTGTTCAGCTATCATCTCAGTCGACAACACCCCCCACGCCTCTCATGGAAGCGCACCTTGGGGGGTTACTTTTTCCCAGGCTGTGCGATGGCAGCCTGGGCCTCAGTTTCAACATTGCCGGGAGCGGTGGATCAGGCGCAGCGATCACCACGCCAACCATGTGACCGAAATGGGGTTCCCTGGAGGCGGGAGAGTCCGCCCTCTATGGGCCATGCATCGTCCTAGGTAGCCTTCTCCTAATATCCCTGAAACGCTAGGCTGTTACACATCATTACGCCAAGCGCAGGGGATAACATGGCGGACAGCAGGGAAGCGCAGTTCCAGCAGGACATCATCGATGCCATGGCCGCCAACGGCTGGCGCGTGGGCCAGGCCAGCGGCTATGACCGGGTCAATGCCGTCTACCCCGAGGATTTGATCGGCTACTTCCAGGAGGCCTACCCCGAGCGCTGGGACAAGTTCGCCAAGGCCCATCCCAAGGCCCCCGAGACGGCGCTGATCAAGGCCGTGGTGCGCCAGCTGGAGCGGGCCGGCACCCTCGAGGTGCTGCGCCACGGCTTCAAGGTGCCGGGCAACCGGATCGAACTGTGCAGCTTCCAGCCCGACCACGGCATGAATCCGGACGCCCAGGCCCGCTACCGGGCGAACCGGCTGCGAGTGGTGCCCGAGGTCTCCTACTCCCCCCACGCCCGCGAGAGTGCCTCAGGGAGCGCTCAGGGGGCAGGGAAAGGCTATAACCCGCGTCTGGACCTGGTGCTGTTCGTCAACGGCCTGCCGGTCGCTACCCTGGAGCTCAAGAGCGCCTTCAAGCAGTCGGTCGAGAACGCCAAGCGCCAGTATCGCTACGACCGCCCGGTGAAGGATCCGGTGACCCGAAAGCCCGAGCCGCTGCTGACCTTCAAGCGCGGCGCCCTGGTGCACTTCGCGGTCAGCCAGGAAGAAGTGGCGATGACCACCAGGCTCGCCGGCAAGGATACCTTCTTTCTACCCTTCAACCAGGGCACGGAAGACGGCGGCGCCGGTAACCCGCCGGCACCCGATGATGCCACCTATGCCACCGCCTACCTGTGGGATCGGGTCTTCCAGCCCGATGCCTGGCTGAAGATCCTGGGCCGCTTCCTGCACCTGGAGCAAGTCACCAAGGAAGACTTCGACGGCCGCCGCCAGACCCAAGAGACGCTGATTTTCCCTCGCTTTCATCAGTGGGACGTGGTCAACCGGCTGGTCGAGACCACTCGCGACGAGGGGCCGGGGCGCCGTTATCTGGTGCAGCACAGCGCCGGCTCGGGCAAGTCGAACTCGATCGCCTGGACGGCCCACCAGCTGGCGAACCTGTATGACGGGAACGGCCAAAAACAGTTCAACTCGGTGATCGTGGTCACCGATCGCACGGTGCTCGACAGCCAGCTGCAGGACACCATCTACCAGTTCGAGCATGCCCATGGTGTGGTCTGCCCTATCACCCGCGACATCGGCAACCAGAGCAAGTCCGAGCAGCTCGCAGCGGCGCTCGAGACCAACACCCGCATCATTATCGTCACCATCCAGACCTTCCCGGCGCTGTTCGATGCCCTCGACAAGCGCCCGCAGCTGGCCGAGGGCAGTTACGCGGTGATCGCCGACGAGGCGCATTCCTCCCAGACCGGTTCCTCGGCCAGCAAGCTCAAGGCCCTGTTGACCGCCGCTGGGGAGGCCGATGACGAGGAGGAAGTGAGTGCCGAGGCGCTGATGGATGCCGCCGTGAGTGCGCGCAAGCCAAGCGAGCGAATCAGCTACTACGCCTTCACCGCCACCCCCAAGGCCAAGACCCTGGAGTTGTTCGGCCGGGTGCCCGACCCCGAGCTGCCGCCCAGCAGCTACAACAAGCCCGAGCCCTTCCACCTGTACTCGATGCGCCAGGCCATCGAGGAAGGCTTCATCCTCGATGTGCTCACGAACTACGTTACCTACAGCACCGCCTGGCGCCTTGCTCACCCGGACGGCGACGATCAGGAAGTGGATTCCAAGAAGGCCTCGCGAACCCTGGCCAAGTGGGTGCGGTTGCACCCCTATAACATCGCGCAGCGCGTGGAGGTGATCGTCGAGCACTACCGGGCCAACGTGAAGCACCTGTTGGATGGTCAGGCCAAGGCCATGGTGGTCACCGCCAGCCGTCAGGAAGCCGTGCGCTATGCGCTCGCCATGCGCCACTACGTGAAGGAGAAGGGCTACCAGGACGTGCACCCGCTGGTGGCCTTTTCGGGCAGCGTGCTGCCGGATGAGGTGATCGAGGAGGAGGTCACCGAGACCAGCGCCAAGCTCAACCCGGGCCTCAAGGGGCGCGATCTGGCCGAGGCCTTCGATACCGACGACTACAACGTCATGATCGCGGCCAACAAGTTCCAGACCGGCTTCGATCAGCCCAAGCTGTGCGCCATGTACGTGGACAAGAAGCTGCAGGGCGTGGACTGCGTGCAGACCCTGTCACGGCTCAACCGCATCTTCCCGGGCAAGGAAACCTTCATCCTCGACTTCTTCAACGACCCCGAGGAAGTCCTTGGCGCCTTCACTCCCTACTACCGCAAGGCCGAGCTGGCCGATGTCTCCGACGTCAACGTGGTCTACGACCTGCAGCAGACCCTGGATGCCAGCGGGATCTATCACTGGGAGGAGGTCGAGGCTTTCGCCAAGGCCTTCTTCGATCCCAAGGCGCCCGCGACCCAACTGAGCTACTACTGCAAGCCGGCCAAGGAGCGCTTCACCACGCGCTACAAGGCAATCGTCGATCAGATCCAGACCTGGCAGGCGGCGCGACAGCAGGCCGAGCAACAAGGCGATCAGGCGGGCATGCACCGCGCCGATCAGGAGCTCAAGGACGCCGGCACCACCCGTGACGAGTTGGACCTGTTCCGCAAGAACCTCGCCAGCTTCGTGCGCACCTATGAGTTCCTGTCGCAGATCGTGCACTTCGACGACCGCGAGCTGGAGCAGCTCTGCGTGTTTGCCAAGCACCTCCAGCCGCTGCTGCGTACCGATCGGAGCGAGGAAGACACCATCGACGTCAGTGAACTTGAGCTAACCCACTACCGGCTGACCAAACGCGCCGAGCACCAGCTTCGCCTGGAAGAGGAGCAGGGTGACTACGGCCTTCAGCCGATCAGCGAGGTCGGCTCCGGCAAGCCCCATGACCCCGAGAAGAAGCGCCTCGACGAGATCATCGACAAGTTGAACGACCTCTATGGGGCCGAAGTCAGCGACGACGACAAGCTGCACTTCGCCAATGGCATTGCCGATCGCATCGAGCGGGACGAAGCGGTGATGGCCCAGATCCGGCACCACGACGAGGATCAGGTCATGCACGGCCTCTTCCCCAAGCGGGTCACCGACGCCGTGCTGGACGCCATGAGCGATCACGAGAAACTGTCAATGCCGCTGCTGGAGGACGAGAAGACCGGTCGCGAGTTCGCTCTGCTGATACTCAAGCTGCTGGCGGATAGAAAGACAACGTCAAATCATGAAAGGGGGAAAAATGGATACTGAAAATATCGAAATGCTGCTCTCTCGTCTCATTGAAGTAAATGAGAACATCTCCAATCAGCTTGCTGATGTAAAAGCTGAGCTTGGTGAAATTCGTTCAGAGCTGAATTGGGCTGAAGATCTCGCCTTCGCTAAGCAAGTCAATGATTCATTGAACTCTATAGACTTGCATCTAAGCAGCATTGAGATAAGCGTTTCGCCTTAGGTCAAAAAGGTCTTGTTGTGTGGCTCGCGGCTATATTTACGGTGAAAAATGGTTTCCTTCGCATTAAAAAATAAGCTGGAGTTGGCTCGTCATGAGCTCCTCGACATGGGGCTGCGTGGGAATCCGCTGCTGCATGTGCCCAACAACAAGCGCTTCCTCGACATCGTGGACGAGCGATCGACCGAGGTCGCCAACATTCTGGTCGAGGAAAAGAAGGCCATGCGCTTTCTACCGCTTCCGGAGGCTTACGAGAAGGACGAATCCGACTCGGATGATGAGCTGGCTGCGGAGCAGGACGAGGAGCAGGAGCCTCTTCCTCCCCTGGAAGCGTATCTCGCGCAGGAACAGGGCGAGGAGCGGTTCAGCGACCTCTATCTGCAGACGCGCCTGCCGGCTCGCGAGCTGGACACGCGACTGATCAAGCTGGAGAACGAAGCCCATACCCTGCTTCAGGAGCAGGGCATCGAGGTGCTGTATCTGGCGCTGGGGTTCCTGGAGTGGTACGAGGATGAGAACGCCCACACACCGCGTTATGCGCCACTAATCCTGCTGCCGGTGGAGCTTCAGCGGGAGTCGGCTCGCGCCGGCTTTACGCTGTCGTTCACCAATGCTGAGATGGGCGGCAACCTAGCATTGGCCGCCCGGTTGAAGCAGGACTTCCGCCTGACGCTTCCCGAATTCGACGAAGAGACGTCGCTGGTGGATTACTTCGGCCAGGTCCAGCAGACGATCGCCGATCGCCCTCGCTGGAAGGTGCATGTCGATCAGATACGGCTGGGGCTCTTCTCGTTCGGCAAGTTCCAGATGTATACCGATCTGGATCCGAACAACTGGCCAGACTCTCACCAACTGCTGGAACACCCTCAGCTCGAGAAACTGTTCGAGACCGGATACCGCGAGGATGCCGAGCGCCTCGAGGCGTCTTCCGGCCATGACCTGCTCAAGACACCCGAGACTCTTCACTTGGTCAAGGATGCCGACTCCAGCCAGCTCGAGGCCATTCTCGCGGTGATGGAAGGCGCCAGCCTGGTGGTCCAGGGGCCGCCAGGAACCGGCAAGTCGCAGACGATCAGCAACCTCATCGGAGAGGCGCTGGCGCGCGGCAAGAAGGTCCTGTTCGTCGCCCAGAAGATGGCGGCCCTGGACGTCGTGAAGTCACGCCTGGATGAGTGTCATCTCGGCGATGCCGTGCTGGAGCTGCACAGCCACAAGAGCAACAAGAAGGCGGTCCTCGATTCGCTGCGCCGCGTGTTCGATAACGGGCGCCCCAGGGTACCGGATCGCTCAAGCGAGTATCAGCGTCTCGGCGAGGTGCGCGAGTCACTGGATAGCTATGTGGAAGAGCTCCGGGGACCTATCCTGGCCTCGCAGACCGACTACGTGACGGCACTGGGGAAAATGCTGCAGCTCCAGCGTGATGAACGCTTGCAGGCATTGCAGCGGATCGACTTCGAGCGTCTCCGCCACTGGGGCCCCCAGGAGCTGGCGCGAGGGCAGCGTGCCATGGATGCCATGGGTGATTATCTGGCCGAGTACGGGCCGCCCTCCGAGAATCCTTACCGTGACTCGCGGCGCCATGACCTGTCGCCCGGCGAAGAACAGGCGCTTCGCAAGCGGGTTCAGCAGGCCGCCGATCAACTGACGGAACTGAACGACAATGCCGTCAGCCTCGCCCAGGCCATGCAGCTGCCGATTCCGCAGGACTTCGATGACATTGCCATCCTTCAGCGGGCCGGCAAGCGAGCGCTCAATGCCCCGCACCTGGCCGGGGTAAGGGTAAATACCGAGCAGTGGCAGGCCCGTCGTGACGAGGTGCATCAGGCCATCGCTGCCGGTCAGGCGCTATCACGCACCCGTGACGCCATGCAGCCACGTTTCATCGAGGCGGTGTATGACGCCGACCTGCTGCCGATTCGCACCGGGCTCGCCGGACGGGCCGACAAGTGGTGGCGCATCTTTTCCGGCGAGTATCGGCGTGCCACTGCCACCTTGAAAGGCTATGCCCGCGGGCAGCTGACGGGCACGCCGGTAGACTGGCTGGGCTGGGTGGATGAGCTGCTGGAAGCCCAGCAACACCGCAAGACACTGGAGCGCCTGTCCCCCACCTGTCAGACCCTGTTCGGGGCACAGTGGCAGGGCGAGGAAAGTGACTGGTCGGTGCTGGCGCAGCTCGCCGAGTGGATCATCGATCTGTACGAGGCGATCGGCAAAGGGGAGTTGCCGGCGGGGCTGGCAGCCTTCCTGGATGGCAATCCGGACCTGCGTGAACACGCAAACCAGGTCGAGGCGCTGCAATCCCAGTCGGAGCGCGTCCGGGGAATGCTTCAGGATTTGTGCCGGCAGATTGAATGGGACGAGGAAGTCTCGGCGTTGACGCTGGACACCTGGCATCAGCGGCTTGCCGGCTGGCGGCACACCGCTCAACTGTATGCCGTGGTCCGCTTCAATCAGCTGAGCGAAGATCTCGAGAAAGCCGAGCTGGGGCACCTGACGGCAACCCTGGCCAGCTGGTCTCATGCACCGCGTGCCCTGAGCGCATGGCTGGAACTGAGCTATTTCGGCGGCCTGGTGGATCATGCCTATGTCGAGCGCCCGCGCCTGGCACGTTTCGACCGGCTGACTCACGAGCGCCTCATTCAGGAATTCAATCAGCTGGATGGGGCCAGCTTCCAGTACGCCCAGGAATCGCTGGTCGAGCGGCTGCATGCCAACCTCCCGTCCAAGTATGCGCCGGGGGAAATGGATATCCTGCGCCGGGAGTTCACCAAGAAGCGCCGCCACCTGCCCATTCGCAAATTGCTGCGTGAAGCCGGGGCCGTCATCCAGCAGGCCAAGCCGGTATTCATGATGAGTCCGATGTCGGTGGCGGGTTATCTCGCTCAAGGCAACCTGGACTTCGACCTGGTGATCTTCGACGAGGCGAGTCAGATCCCGGCCCCCGAGGCCCTGGGCGCCATCCTGCGTGGCCGTCAGGTCGTCGTGGTCGGCGACAGCAAGCAGATGCCTCCTACCAACTTCTTCGGGCAGTCTGTCGAGCTCAGTGACGAGGAGGCCGAAGAGAGCGCCACGGCCGACGTGGAGAGCATCCTTGGCATGATGAAGGCGCAAGGCATGCCGGAACGCATGCTGCGCTGGCACTACCGCAGTCGCCACCACTCCCTGATTGCCGTCTCGAACGATCAGTTCTACGACAATCAGTTATTGATCTTTCCCAGCCCGGGCGTCCACCCGGAGGCCAGGGGCCTGCATTTTCGCCACCTGCCGGAAACCCATTACGACCGGGGCGGTTCACGGACCAACGCCGGTGAAGCCCGAGCCGTTGCCGAGGCAGTGATCCAGCACGCCCGACAGTCGCCCCAGCTGTCGCTCGGGGTGGTGGCTTTCAGTACCGCGCAACGCGAAGCCATTCTGCTGGAGGTGGAGCGCCTGCGCCGCGAGCATGAGGAGCTCGAACACTTCTTCCACCACCACGATGGCGGTGACGAATTTTTCATCAAGAACCTGGAAAACGTCCAGGGTGATGAACGTGATGTGATCTTCATCAGTGTGGGGTACGGACGGACGTCGGCGGGCCGCCTGGGGCAAAACTTCGGCCCGATCAACAAGACCGGCGGCGAGCGACGCCTGAACGTGCTGATTTCCCGCGCACGGCTGGCCATGGATGTCTTTGCCAACTTCCAGGCCGACGAGCTGAAGGTGACCGAGTCATCGCCGTTCGGTATCCGTGCCTTGCACGCCTTCCTCAAGTACGCCGAGACGGGAGAGTTGCCGACCCACGAGATGACGGACAGGGAGCCGGATTCGCCCTTCGAGTGGGAGGTGATGCGAGCCATCCAAGATCTTGGCTACGAGGTCCAGCCGCAGGTGGGGAGTCAGGGCTTCTTCATCGATCTGGCGGTACGTGATCCCGAGGCTCCGGGACGCTTCCTGCTGGCCGTGGAATGTGATGGAGCCAGTTATCACAGCAGCGCCGTGGCCAGGGATCGGGACCGGTTACGGCAGTCGGTGCTGGAGGGTCTGGGCTGGCGATTCCACCGCATCTGGAGCACCGAGTGGTTCCGTAATGCCGCGACCGAGACCCAGCGCCTGAAGGAGGCCATCGAGGCCGCGCAGCGCCATCAGAAAGCCCTTGAAGCAACGAGCCCCGGCGCCGAGGAGGCCATCTCGGGTGAAAGCCCTCAAGACGCCCCGGGCCTCCCCATGGAGACCGACGACGACGCGGCTGAGCCACCGGCGATTTCGGCCAGCATCAAGCGAGAGACTGCCTCCCAGGCAGCGCCCGGTATCCCGGCCTACGCGCCAGTGAACACCAACACCCTGGGACTCTCGCCCGCTGACAGCCAGTTCGAGGAAATCCCCCGTGACCGACTTCAACAGGCCATTCATCGGGTGGTGGCACACGAAGGCCCCATGCACATCAAGATGCTGCTTTCGAGGCTGACCGACGCGACAGGCCTGCAGCGGGCCGGGGCGCGGATCCAGCGTCGGGTCGAGGCCGAGAGTCAGTCGCTGGAGCGTCAGGGACGTTTACAGCGTCAGGGGGACTTCCTGAATACGCCGGAACGGGCGGTACCGCCTCGGCGCGACTGGAGCAGCCTGCCGGCCAGTGAGCGCAAGTTTGAGCTCGTGCCGACCAGTGAACTGGAGCAGGCGCTCATGCTCACCCTGAAAGACAGTGTCTCGATCGAGCCAGTGGATGCGATGGGAGCGGCCATCAACCTGCTTGGCTTCAAGCGTCTGACCAAGCCGATTCGCCAGCGTGTCGAAACCGTGCTTCGTGAGCTACATGACCAGGGTAAGGTGCAGGAGCGCAACGGGCGTTTGCAGCTGGCCGACCCCACGGCTCACGAACATGTCTAGCAGCTTTAACTCCATGTACCGAAGGAGCGGATTGGACAGGACATGCTTGCAGGAGTGAAAGAGTCGCCTGAGCCAGCTGTCTTCCTTCGGTGGCAGCCGATGAGCAGATGGATGGCCGGCCGGCTTCCTGTTTCGTCTTGTGGCGGTGAGTCGCCGATCTCGATCAGGCGCCCTCCAGGCAGCCGAGTTGGCGACCCCGGGCGCCGCCGTGGTTATCAGGACACGGCCCCGTACACGCATGACTCGTGGGGCTTGCTTGATCGGCCCGTCCGGATGCGTGTCACCTATATGTCACCCGGCGCACCCACCAACGAAAAACCGCCACCCGGTATTATCCGTAAGTGGCGGTTTTTGCAGTAACTTTTGGCCCGCCCTATAGGATTCGAACCTATGACCTTTGCCTCCGGAGGGCAACGCTCTATCCAGCTGAGCTAAGGGCGGATGGCCGACACGTTCGACGTATCGACGCGCCGTATCCTAACCGCTGCGCCGCGAGGTGTCCAGCGCCGTGCCACACGGCTCTCCGTTACAGGGCGAAGATCTGGCGCAGGTCCGGAGTCTCCTCCTGCTCCTCCTCGATCGACAGCGAGGCCTCGATCGCCTTGAGGTGGCGGCCCATGAAGGCGGTGGCCCGTTCGCCGCGCCCAGCCTCGAGGTGGTTGATCAACTCGTCGTGATCGTGGGACTCGCAGCCCAGATGGCCGGCGCTGCCGTAGACGGCCAGGATCAGCGACGAACGCGAGCACAGCCGGCCGATGAACTCGGCCAGCGTGGCGTTGCCGGACAATTGGGCCAGGTGCTCGTGAAAGGCGGCGGAGAGCTTGATGGCGGTGCTCTGCTCGCCATCGCGGAGCGCCTGACGCTCGCGGCCGGCCAGCTCGCGCAGCTCGCGCACGTCGGCAGGGGTGATGCGCCGGGCCACGGCCTCCATGATGCCGCACTCGACCATCTGCCGGGCGGCAAAGACGTCGCGGGCTTCCTCCGCGGTGGGGCGGGTGACGCTGGCGCCGCGCCGGGGCGTGAGGGTCACCAGGTGCTCATGGGCGAGGCGCTGGAGAATCTTGCGGATGCCGGTCCGGCTGATCCCGAAGACATCGGCCAGCGCATCCTCGCGCAGCCGGGCGCCGGGACGCAGGCGATGCTCGATGATGGCATCGCTGATGGTGCGGTAGATGGCATCGTGGCGCTGGGCGCCGTCACCGTTCTTGCCGCGGCGACGCTTTGCCGGCTCGCCGCGAGCCGGTACCTGGCTGCCCTCCGACGATGGCTGCTCGGTCATGATCGGGTCCCCGTATCGGCTGTCATCGATACGGCCCATTGTATACGGATATGACCGCGAGCGACGACTTACCCGCCACACGCACGCGACGGCGGCCCGCCGCAGACCGGCGGACCGCCTGACGCGATCGACTCACTCACCCCAGGCGGCGATCGCCTGACGCTCCTCGTCGGTCATGTGGGTCATGTTGCCCAGCGGCATGTAGCCACTGCCGACGACCTGCTTGATCTGCGCCATCTGGCGCTCGATCTCGGCGCGGGTATCGAACATGACCCCGGCCGGGGCCGCCGTGAAGGCGGCGTGCGACGGGTTCTTCGAGTGGCAGACCGTGCAGCGCTCCTCGATGATCGGCTGGATGCGCGCCAGCGCTCCCTGCGCCTCGGCCGAGGCGGACGAGCCGGCGGAGGCGCTGGATGCCGCGGCATCGGCTGACGCCGGTGCCTCGCTCGCGGCCCGGGCACTGCCGGTGTCGGCCGCCCCCTTGTCGACCGGCGCCGACGACGGCGCGGCGAACCAGATGGCCACCAGGATCAGCGCCACGCCGGCGGCCGGATAGGCCGGACGGATGCGCCCGGCATGCATCAGCACGAAGAACTGACGGATCAGCGCCCCGGAGAAGATGAACAGCACCATGATCACCCAGGCATGGGGATGCGAGTAGGTGAAGGAATAGTGGTTGCTGAGCATCAGGAACACGACCGGCAGCGTGAAGTAGGTGTTGTGCACCGAGCGCTGCTTGCCGCGCTTGCCGTCGAGCGGGTCCGGCGTCTCGCCGGCCTTCATCGCCTTCACCATGCGCCGCTGGCCGGGGATGATCCAGAAGAACACGTTGGCCGACATGGCGGTGGCCATCACCGCCCCGGTCAGCAGGAAGGCCGCGCGCCCCGAGAAGATCTGCGTGCTGAGGTAGGCAACGATCACCATCATCACCGCCACGGCGATGCTCAGCAGCCCGTCCCGGGTCATGTTGGGGCTGATGCGCTTGCACAGCTCGTTGTAGACCAGCCAGCCGCCGAACAGGAAGGCCAGCGCCAGCAGGTTGGCCTGCCAGCCGGCCAGGTTGGCCGCCCAGGCCCAGTCGCTGGAATGATTGATCAGGTAGAAGTCCGGCTTGGCGAGATACAGCAGCAGGAACAGGCCGAACCCGGACAGCCAGGTGGTGTAGGCTTTCCAGAACGACCAGTGCAGGTCCGCGGGCAGCTTGGCCGGGGCACTGGCGTATTTCTGGTTATGGTAGAAACCGCCGCCGTGCACCGCCCACATTTCGCCGAAGACCCCCTTTTGCTGGTCCTCGGCGGCCTTGGGCGGGCGCAGGCTGTTGTCCAGCATGACGAAGTAGATCGATTCGCCGATCCAGGCGATCGCCGCGATGACGTGCAGCCAGCGCAGCAGCAGGTTTCCGAAGTCGATGAGGTACGCTTCCATCAGCCAATACTCGTGTTATGCATTGTTATTGCTTGCCGGCCCCGTGGCGGGCGTCAACTGCCGCGATAGGTCGAGTACCCATACGGCGACAGCAGCAGCGGCACGTGGTAGTGCGCCTCGGCGTCGGCCACGCCGAAGCGCAGCGGAATGCGGTCCAGGAAGCGCGGTGATGCGCCCGGCACCCGGCACGCGTCCAGATACTCGCCGGCATGGAACAGCAGCTCGTATTCACCGGCCGTGAAAGCCTCACCCTCCAGCAGTGGCGCATCACAGCGGCCGTCGTCGTTGGTGTGCACTTCCCCCAGGCGGGTGCGCGTGTCGCCCTCCAGGCGGAAGATCTCGATACGCAGGTTGCTGCCCGGGGTGCCCCGGGCGGTGTCCAGCACATGGGTGGTCAGACGTCCCATCGGTCAGCTCTCCTGAAAGTCGACAAGTCGGCAGGGGCGCGATGCACGCCCAGCAGGCATGCAGACAGTTTTAGCGCGACAAAGAGTACATTTCAAAATTTTTTTGTATACAGTTTAATGGTTAACCTGTTCTACACTGGGGGCGTCGCACCGACTCACCCCGTTTGTCATCGCTATCAGGAGCCTCCTTAATGACCGACGCGCTTCTCGACCCTCGCCCCAGCACCCTGGATCGTGCCGCCTTCGTCCGCCAGTTCGGCGACGTCTACGAGCACTCGCCGTGGATCGCCGAGCAGGCCTGGGACATCGGCCTGGACGCCCGCCACGACACCCCGGCGGGGCTCGCCGACGCACTGGCCGCGGTGCTCGACGCCGCCGACACCGAGCGGCAACTGGCGGTGATTCGCGCCCACCCCGACCTGGCCGGGAAGGCCGCCAAGAGCGGCGCCCTGACCGCCGACTCGACCCGCGAGCAGGCCGGCGCCGGGCTTGATCAGTGCAGCGAGGCCGAATACGAACGCTTTCACCGCTATAACGATGCCTACAAGGCACGTTTCGGCTTTCCCTTCGTGATGGCCGTGAAGGGCAGCGACCGTCACCGGATCCTGGCCGCTTTCGAGCAGCGCCTCGAGCATACCCCCGACGAAGAGCGGCGGACCGCCATCGAACAGATCCACCGCATCGCCCTGCTGCGCCTGAACGACCGCGTCACCCGCTAGCGCCGCATTGCGACCCGGAAAATGGAAGCCGTTTCCGTTGGCGGCGGACAGCCCCGGCGGGAGTGTGTATCCTTGTGCGCCAATAGACCGAGTCGCAATGGAGAACGGGGCGTGACAGTAGAGAATCGACGCAAGCCGGTCGGTCGGCCGGCCGGGTCCGGCAAGAGCAGCGGCGGCCACAGCCAGTCGCTGGTGCGTGGCCTGAACATCCTCGAGGGCCTGGCGGCGGCGCCCGGCGGACTGGGTCTGTCCGACATCGCGCAGATCGTCGGGCTGGCCCCCTCGACCACCCATCGCCTGCTGCAGGCCCTGCACAAGCAGGGCTTCATCACCCACGATGCCGAGCTGGGCCTGTGGAAGGTCGGCGTCAAGACCTTCCAGATCGGCAACACCTTCCTCGAGGCCCGCGACTTCGTCGCCACCGCCCGCCCCTTCCTGCGCAGCCTCACCCGGGACAGCGGCGAGACCGCCAACCTGGCGATCCGCGACGACGGCCTGGCGGTGTTCCTGGCCCAGAGCGAGTCCTCGCAGATGATGCGCATGATCACGCGCCTCGGCTCGCGGGCCCCCCTGCATGCCTCCGGCGTGGGCAAGGCGCTGCTCGCCTGGCTGCCGGACAAGGAGGTCGAGCGCATCCTGCAGAGCCGCGGCCTCAACCGGGTGACGCCCAACACCCTGGACACCCCGGCCCGGCTGCGCGAGAGCCTGGCCGAGATTCGCCGCCAGGGCTACGCCTGCGACCGCGAGGAGCATGCCATCGGCCTCAACTGCGTGGCCGCCTCGCTGCACGACGAGCACGGTGCCCCGCTGGCGGCGATCTCGGTATCCGGGCCGGTGGCGCGCATCCCCGAGTCGCGCCTGGCGGAACTGGGCGGCATGGTCAGCCGGGCGGCCCGCGAGATCACCACCCAGATCGGCGGTCATATGCCGCGCGTCGAGGACTGGTCGTAGACGCGGCCCCTCAGGTGTTGAGAATCACGCCGCCGTTGAGGTGCAGCGTCTGCCCGGTCATGTACGAGGACTCCTCGCAGGCCAGGTAGACGTAGGCCGGGCCCATCTCCGCGGGCTGGCCGGGACGGTCCATGGGCACCTGGGCGCCGAAGCCGGCGACCTTCTCCTCATCGAAGCTGGCGGGGATCAGCGGCGTCCACACCGGCCCCGGGGCCACCGCGTTGACGCGAATGCCGCGCCCCACCAGCGACTGCGCCAGCGAGCGCACCAGCCCCTGAATGGCCCCCTTGGTCGCCGAGTAGTCGATCAGCGTATTGTTGCCCTTGAAGGCATTGACCGACGAGGTGGCGATGATGGTGTCACCCTCGCCCATGAGCGGCACCACCTGCTTGGCCAGGTAGAAATGGCTGAAGATGTTGGTCTGGAAGGTGCGCGTGAGCTGCTCGTCGGGAATCTGGGTGACATCGTCCCAGTCGTGCTGCTCGGCGGCATTGTTGACCAGAATGTTGACGCCGCCGAACACCGCCCGGGCGCGCTCGACGACCTCGCGACAGAAGCCGGGGTCGCCGACGTCGCCACGAACCAGTTCGCAGCGCCGCCCCTCGGCCTCGACCCGCGCACGGGTGTCCTCGGCATCGTGCTCCTCGTCGAGATAGGCGAGCACGCAGTCCGCGCCCTCGCGGGCGAAGTGCAGCGCCACGGCACGGCCGATGCCGCTGTCGCCGCCGGTGATGATCGCCGTCTTGCCGGCGAGCTTGCCGGTGCCCCGGTAGCTGTCGCGGATGAACAGCGGCTCGGGGCGCATGTCGGCCTCGATGCCGGGCTGCCGGTGCTGTTCCTGAGGGGGTTGCTTGCGTTCGCTCATGGCCGTCACTCCTGTGTGCATGTCGCGCCGTCTCCCTGGCGCGGCCGGTCACTGCAAGGTAGATGCGCCCCCGCGCCGACTCAAGCCGCGACAGCGTGCCGAGACGCCCCGCGGCCGCTACACTAGCGCCCGACATTTTGCCGACCGCGAGGCCATGCCGATGACGTCCCACCTGCTTTCCGTCGATTCCCTCTCCCGCGACCACGTCGACCACCTGCTGCGCGTCGCCGGCCGCATGGAGCCCATCGCCCAGCGCCGCAAGGTCACCCGCGTGCTGGAAGGCGCGGTGCTCGGCAACCTGTTCTTCGAGGCCAGCACCCGCACCCGGGTGAGCTTCAACGCCGCCTTCTGCCGGCTGGGCGGCAGCGTCTGCGACACCACCGGCTTCACCTTCTCGTCGATGGCCAAGGGCGAGTCGCTCTACGACACCAGCCGGGTGCTGGGCGGCTACTGCGACGCCCTGGTCATGCGCCATCCGGACCAGGGCTCGGTGGCCGAGTTCGCCGAGGCGGTCAACGTGCCGGTGATCAACGGCGGCGACGGCCCGGGCGAGCACCCCAGCCAGGCGCTGCTCGACCTCTACACCATCGACAAGGAATTCACCCGCCTCGGCAAGCACCTGGCCGGCGCCCACATCCTGCTCACCGGCGACCTGCGCCACGGGCGCACCGTGCACTCGCTGATCAAGCTGCTGTCGCTCTATGATCCGCTGCGCATCACCCTGGTCTCGCCGCCGGGACTGGAGATGCCGCGCGCACTGATCGACCTGGCGGCCTCGCGCGGCCACCGGGTCGAGGAGCGCGAGAGCCTCGACAGCGACTTCAGCGACCTCGACGTGGTCTACACCACGCGCATCCAGAAGGAGCGCTTCACCGAGGAGTTCTCCGAGAGCTTCGCCGGGCTCTCCCGGGACTTCCACGTCGACAAGGCGTTTCTCGACCGCCACTGCAGCGCCACCACCGTGGTCATGCACCCGCTGCCGCGCGACAGCCGGCCCGGCACCAACGACCTCGACGTCGACCTGAACGGCGACCCGCGCCTGGCGATCTTCCGCCAGACCGACAACGGCATCCCCGTGCGCATGGCGATCTTCGCCACCCTGCTCAAGGTCGAGGACCTGATCGAGCAGGACCTGCGCGACGTGCGCTGGTTCGTGCCGAAGACCGTCGGCGTCGACGACCGCACGCTCTGACGGCGGTCCAGAACGACGCACGGCCGGCCCTTGCGGGCCGGCCGTGTTGCATTCAGGCAGGAGGCACGTCAGCCGAGCGGGCGCGCCGGTAGCCCCTCCCCGGCGGCAAACCAGCTTTCGAGGATCAGCTGGGCGGCCAGGCCGTCGACGCTTTCCTCGCGATAGTTGCCGCGATGCCCGCGCTCGCGGGCGATGCTCTTGGCCTCGCGGGTCGAGCCGCGCTCGTCGACCATCTCGCAGGGCTTGCCGTAGCGGCCGTAGAGGCGCTTGCCGAACTTGCGCGCGCGCGTGCTCATGGTCGTCTCGCTGCCGTCGTTGTCGATCGGCAGGCCGACCACGAACAGGTCCGGGCGCCACTCCTCGACCAGCCGCGTCACCACGGCCCAGTCGGGGATGCCGTCGCGGGCCGGCAGCGGCTCCAGTGCCGTGGCGCGGCGGATCAGCTCGTTGCCCACCGCCACGCCGATGCGCCGGGTGCCGAAGTCGAAGGCCAGGATCAGGCGTTCGCCGCTCAACTGTGCCCCGCCTCGCCGGTCAGCAGGTTGAGGTCGATGCCGAGGATCCCGGCGGCGGCGTTGAGGCGCTGTTCCGGCGGCAGGTCGAAGATCACGCCGGGCTGGGCCTCGACGGTCAGCCAGGTGTTTTCCTTGAGCTCGCTTTCCAGCTGGCCGGCCTCCCAGCCGCAGCAGCCCAGGCAGACGATGAACTGCTCCGGGCCCTCGCCGCGGGCCAGCGCCTTGAGCATGTCCATCGACGTGGTCAGGGCGATGTCGTCGGCGACCTGGATGCTCGAGTCCCAGGGCTCGGCGCTGCCGCGATGCAGGATGAAGCCGCGGTCGCGATGCACCGGCCCGCCGTAGTAGACCGGCTGGTCCCGCGCCGGGCAGGCATCGGCATCGATGTCGAGCTGCTCGAGCAGGGCGTCCAGCGTCAGCTCCAGCGGATGGTTGACGATCACGCCCATGGTGCCGTCATCGTCGTGATCGCACAGATAGCTCAGGCTGCCGGCGAAGTTGGGATCCTCGAGATGAGGCATCGCCAGCAGGAAATGGTTGCGCAAGCTTTGCATGGGCCTCCCGGGCGTCAGCGCACGCCGAAATTGTTGCCTTTGCCGTACCGCCAGACCCGCGTGATGGTGAGGCTGTCGCGCGCACCCATGCCCTTGTCGAAGGGCCGGTAGGGCGCGGCGCCTCGCACGGTGTCGAGGGCGGCCTGGTCGAGTCGGGGCTTTCCGGAGGATTGTATCACCTCTGCCTGGCGCAGCTGACCGTCGCGGCCGATGACCACGCGGATGCGCAGCTGGCCGTCGAGATCCGGCGGCGCCGGGTAGAAGCGGTTGCCGTAGGTTTCCACGCGCCGCGTCCAGTCCGCCTCGTAGCGCGCCTCGGCGGCCTTGCGGGCGGCGCGCTGGCTGGCATCGCCCTCGCCGCCGCCGGCCGGGGCGGCGTCGAAGCCGCGCTCGCGGACGCTGGACGTGGCCTGGGCCAGCAGGTCCCGGCCGCTCGCCGCCGACGCATCACGCCGCGGTTTCGGTGGCTCGTCAGGAGACGGCGGCGGCGGTGCTGAATCCGGTGCCGGCGCGGGCTCGGGCGCCGGAGCCGGGGGGGGCTCGGAAGGCGCCGCCGGTTCATCGGGGGCGGTCGGCTCGGGCGGCGGTGCCGGCGAGTCGGTCGCCGCGG
>NZ_JBSREH010000013.1:0-63862 GCF_055145905.1 Modicisalibacter sp.
CCCGACGTGTCAAGCGGCGTTTTTCGTCGTGGCGATCGGTGAAAACCGATCCCGCGGCGGCCGCCGGCCTGCCGAATCGTGGGAGAGCATTCTAGGCGTTTCGAAGCGCTCTGGCAAGGGCGATTTTCATCGCCGCCTTCCAGAAACCTTCGAGGAAACAACCACTTGCTTCTCCTCTCCACCGCCGGCGACGTGTCCCGTCGTCGGCAGCGGATGCGTACTTTACGGATCACAACGGCGGGATGCAAGCCCTTTCTTGCGACCAGGGTCGAAAAAAATCGACCACCCCGCCACACGTCCTATTCTGCCGCGCTTTCCGCCGCCTCCCGCGGGCGCCCGACCTCGTCGACCAGCGACAGGATCGAACGGTAGGGAATGCCGCCGTGGGCCGCCAGGCCGATCTCGCAGGTCCTCGAGTTGGAGTAGCCCACCTCGCAGCCGGCGACCGCCTCGGCCAGCCCCGTCAGCGCCGAGGCATTGAGCTCCGGCACCTGCAGGCCCTTGTCACCGGCGAAGCCGCAGCAGGTGATCTCCGGCGGCACCACCACCTCCTCGGCACAGGCCCGGGCCAGGGCGATGAAGGTGTCGGCCAGCCCCATGCGCGTACTCGAGCAGGTGACATGCACGGCGACACGCGCCTTCTTGGGCGTGATGGCAAGCCGCGGCAGCACCTGGTCATGCACAAAGCCCACCGGCTCGTGCAGCGCGAGACGCGCATCCAGGGTTTCCTGCATGCGCAGCGTGCAGGGGCTGGTGTCACAGAGAACCGGATAGCGGCCGTTCTCGCTGGCGGCCAGCAGGGCGGCGTTGAGTTCACCCGCCTTGCGGTCGGCTTCCGCGAACTGCCCCTTGGACTGAAATGCCATGCCGCAGCACTGCCCGCCCAGCGATTCCGGCAGGATGACCTCGAAACCCGCCTTGTCGAGCAGCGACAGCGTCACCTCCATCACCGAGCGCGTCTCGTCATCGCCTCGCGAGCGACCGAACACCCGTGTCGCACACGAGGGCAGATAGACCACTCGGGGCGCCCCCGGCTTCTCGCGGCGCGGCCGGTCGAGCACGCGCACCGGTGCCGCGTCCGGCAGCGTCGGCAGCCACTGCGGCAGGCGCTGTCCGCTGGCCCGCCGCAGCGTGCCGGTGAACCGTGTCATCGCCGGCGTACCCAGTAGCCCATGCGTCATGTCGGCGGCCTTAAGCGCCCCGCGGGCCAGCTGCGTCACGCCATTGAAATGGGCACCGAGACGATGCGCCATCCCCGCCTTGCCGGCCTGGTGGTCGTGCCGCCACGCCCGCACCAAATCGCCAGTATTGATGCCCACCGGGCACTGGGTCGCACACAGCCCGTCGGCCGCACAGGTATCGATGCCGTCGTAGACATACCCCTCGCGCAGCGTTGCCAGCCGTTCGCGGGCCTCGGCGTCGGCCTGCTCGCCCAGGGCCTCGAGCCGGGCCATCTCGCGACGCACGACGATCCGCTGGCGCGGCGTCAGCGTCAGGGCCCGCGACGGGCACACCGACTCGCAGAAGCCGCACTCGATACAGGTATCGACAATCGGGTCGGCGGCCGGCAGCGGCTTGAGGTTCTCCAGATGCAAGGTCGGGTTGCGACTCAGGATCACCTCGGGGTTGAGCAGGTTCCCGGGGTCGAACAGTGCCTTGATCGCCCACATCAGGGCATAGGCCTCGGTGCCCCACTCGCGCTCGACGAAGGGCGCCATGTTGCGCCCGGTACCGTGTTCGGCCTTGAGCGAGCCGCCATACTCGACCGCCACGAGCTGCGCCACGTCCTCCATCAGCGCCCGGTAGCGCTCGGTCTCGCCCGGCTTCTCGAACCCCTGGGGGAAGACGAAGTGCAGGTTGCCCTCCAGCGCATGACCGAAAAGGATCGCCTGAGCGTAGCCGTGGCGGCGGAACACTTCGGTGAGCGCCAGCACGCCTTCGTCGAGACGCTCGACCGGGAAGGCGACATCCTCGATCACCACCGTGGTGCCGACCTCACGCACGGCCCCCACCGCCGGAAACAGCCCCTTGCGGATCTTCCAGTAGAGGGCGTACTGCGCCGGGTCGCGGGTGAAGACCACCGGCTCCAGCGTGGCCACCCCCTGCAGGGCCGCCTGCACCGCCTCGATGCGCGCGGCCAGCTGCCCGGCATCGTCGCCGCGCACATCGACGAGCAGTGCCGCGGCTCCCTCGGGCAGGGTCGCCAGCGCCTCCGGCATGCCGGGCTGGTCGGCCACCGAGCGCAGCGCCGCCCGGTCCATCAGCTCCACCGCCGAGACCGGCGTGGCCTTGAGCGCGATGGTCGCCCGGCAGGTGGTCGCCATGTCGGGGAAGAAGATCAGCGCCGCCGCCTTCTCGGGCTCGTCGGGCACGGTGTCGTAGGTGATGGCGCTGATGAAGCCCAGCGTGCCCTCGGAGCCGATCATCAGGCGCGTCAGGATATCCAGGCCGTCGCGGTAGTCGACCAGGCTGTTGAGCGCATAGCCGGTGGTGTTCTTCAGCCGGTACTTGTGACGGATCTTCTCGGCGAGGGCCGTATTGGCCCGCGTCTCGCGCCCCAGCCGCTCCAGCTCGTCGAGCAGCTTGTCGTGCGAATCCCTGAAGGCCGCCACGCTGTCCGGGTCGGCGGTATCCAGGCAGGTGCCGTCGGCCAGCACCACTCGCAGGTCGCGCAGGGTGCGATAGCTGTTCTGCGCCGTGCCGCAGCACATGCCCGAGGCGTTGTTGGCGGCGATGCCGCCGATCATGCAGCTGCCGATCGACGCCGGGTCGGGACCGATCTTGCGCCCGTACGGCGCCAGCAGCTGATTGGCCCGGGCGCCGATGATTCCCGGTTGCAGGCGGATCGCTCGCCCCGCGTCGAGAATCGCGTACTCGCGCCAGCCCTGGTTGAGCTGGATCAGCACCGAATCACCGACGGCCTGGCCGGACAGCGAGGTGCCCGCGGCGCGAAACGTCATCGGCAGCCCGCGCTCCCGGCAGGCGCGCATCACGACACCCAGCTCCGCCTCGTCGAGAGGGCGCACCACCAACTGCGGAATCAGCCGGTAGAAGCTGGCATCGGAACCATAGGCCAGCAGGCGCAGCGGATCATGGATCAGGCGCTCGTCGGGCAGCGTTTCGCGCAGCGCCTCGAGCAGGTCACGATAGGCCGGCGTCATGCGTCCGCCTGCCCGGGGGCGTCAGCATGGCGCACGATCACCACCAGTTCGCGAGGGCCGTGGACCCCGTAGGCCAGCGTCTGCTCGATGTCCGCGGTCTTGCTGGGCCCGGAGATCAGCAGCGCATTGGTGGGCATGCCCTGCGCCCAGCCGTGAGCCTCGACCACGTCGAAGAAGGTGTCCTCGATGGTCTCGGCGTCCAGCACGGCGATGTGCAGCGGCGGCACCAGGCTCAGCCGGCGCGGCTCGTCGGGGGTCGGCCACAGCCACAGGCTGCCGGTCTCGGCGATGGCACCCCGGGTCGAGGTCAGGCCGGCCTCCAGCGTCTCGAACTGCTCGCGACTCCAGGCCGCAATATCACGGTCGGCATCGACCAGCATCACGCCGCCGTCGGCCAGCGCCGCCCGCGCCTCGACGGCGACCGGGTGTTCGCGCCCCACACCGAGTCGGGTCACGCCCTTGTCGCGCAGGACGGCGGCCAGGGCCTGCGTCCATTCGCCCCGCGCGGCGTGATGCACCTCGCCGTGCACCGCGGTGATCATCGACTCGAAACGCGCCAGCCGCTCGGCGGGCGTCCAGCCGCGCCCGGTCATCACCGAGAAGTCGCTCTCGGGCGCACTCAGCGCCCCGTCGGCACGTTCGCGCAGGCGCTTGAGAATGGTCTCGCGGGCACTCATGACTCGCTCTCCCCGGTGGTGTCGTGGTCCTGGCGATGGCGCTTGACCAACGCATGCAGCGTGGTCGATGCCGGCTTCGGTGCGGTGCGGTAGTCGGTCCAGGGACGCAGCGTCGACGGCGCCAGCCCGCGCAGCTTGCCGGCCATGCCGGTACCGGCCCGCCAGGCCCCGGGATGGGTGGCCAGCCACTGCCAGCTCTTCCAGGCGAACACCTCCTTGCGGTTGCGCTTGACCCCGGCCCCCGGCACGTTGCCGCGCCCCTCGCCGACCGACTCCTTGCGCAGCCGCACCAGCAGATCGGGAATCGGAATCTTCACCGGACACACCTCGCCGCAGGCCCCGCACAGGCTCGACGCGCTGGGCAGGTCGCGGGTCGCCTCCAGGCCCATCAGGTGCGGCATCAGGATCTTGCCGATCGGCCCCGGATAGGTGGTGCCGTAGGTATGCCCGCCCACCCGGGTGTAGACCGGACAGTGGTTCATGCACGCCCCGCAGCGGATGCAGCGCAGGGTGTCGAGCAGCTCGTCGTCCTGGTAGATGGCCGAGCGCCCGTTGTCGACCAGCACCAGGTGGACCTCCTCGGGCCCATCATGCTCGTCCGCCCGGCGCGGCCCGGAGATCATGTTGAAGTAGGTGGTCACCGGCTGGCCGGTCGCCGAACGGGTCAGCAGCGCATAGAGCGGCGGCACGTCGCGCAGCTGCTCGACCACCTTCTCGATGCCGGTCACCGCGATGTGCACCGGCGGCACCGTGGTGGTCATGCGGCCGTTGCCCTCGTTCTCGACCAGGCACAGCGTGCCGGTCTCGGCGACCGCGAAGTTGACCCCCGAGATCCCCACGTCGGCGGCCATGAAGCGCTCGCGCAGCTGGGCACGCGCCGCCGCGGTCATGGCGTCCACGTCGCGGGTACGCTCGGTGCCGGTCTTGTCGTGGAGGATGTCCGAGATCTCGTCGGTGTTGAGGTGGATCGCCGGCATGATGATGTGCGAGGGCGTCTGCTCGTTGAGCTGCACGAGGTACTCGCCGAGATCCGACTCCAGCGCCTCGATGCCCGCCGCCTCGAGATGCGCATTGAGGTGCATCTCCTCGGAGACCATCGACTTGCCCTTGATCACCGCCTTCGCCTCGCGCGCCTGGCAGATCTCGCGGACGATGCGGCAGGCCTCGTCACCGTCGCCGGCCCAGTGCACGCGGATGCCGTTGGCCTGGCAGTTGGCCTCGAGCTGCTCGAGCAGGTCCGGCAGGCGGGACAGCGCGCGCAGGCGAATGTTGGCGCCCAGCTCGCGCAGCGTCTCCACGTCCCACTCGCTGAAGACGCTGCGCCGCTTGTCCATCAGCCCGTCCATGGCGCGCCGGAAATTGCTGCGGATCTGCGGGTTGCCCAGCGCGTCATGCGCCTGGCGATGGAAGGCCTGCGGGGTATAGGTCTGAACGCTCATGAGGTGCGCCTCCACAGATAGCTGGCGATGTGTTCGCCACGCACCGGGCGCTGCTGCTGCTCGAGGTGGCCGTCGATGTTCATCAGGCAGCCGCAGTCCGAGGTCACGAAGTGCTCGGCGCCGGCCTCCTCGATGGCGCGCGCCTTGTCGTCGACCATCGCCCCCGAGACTTCCGGGTGGCGTACCGCGAAGGTCCCGCCGAAGCCGCAGCACTCCGCCGCGCGCGCCTGCTCGACCAGCTCCACGTGCTCGAGCTGGCCGAGCAGCGCCGGGCCGGTGTCGGCCACCCCCATCTCGCGTCGGGCACTGCACGAGGTGTGCATCGCCACGCGCTGCGGCTCGCCGCGATCGGTCAGCGTCACATGGCAGACATGCACCAGGAACTCGGTCAGCTCGAAGATCCGCCCGGCCAGCTCGCGGGCCTGCGCCTCGCGCCCGGTGCCGGCGAACAGCTGCGGGTAATGGGTACGCATCATCCCGCCGCACGACCCGGAGGGCACGATCACCGGCCACGGCTCGGGGAACAGGTCGAGCTGCGCGGCCGCCACCGCCCGGGCCTCGTCATGGTAGCCGGAGGTGTAGGCCGGCTGGCCGCAACAGGTCTGGTCGTCGGGAAACACCACCTCGATGCCCTCCCGCTCGAGCAGGCGGATGCCGTCGAGCCCGGCGCCGGGATAGAAGAGATCGATCAGACAGGTGCCATAGAAGTACACCTTGTCCGGCCTGGGGGGGTATTGCTTGAGTGGCGTCATGTCCTCTCCTCGAGCCAGTTGCGTCGCGACCCGGGCACCGCGCCGCGCTGGCGCCGAGCTCTAATTGGTAAAACCAATTGACAATTGATGTTGGGGAACCTTATGGGCAAGGTTAGGCGAGAGTCAAACGTCAGCGTAACAAACTCGCCGTCCGACGCTTTAGACTTTGGTATTGCCTGCCCGAGCGGCAACGGCAACTTGTTGTCATACCACTGAAATCCCCTGTCTCCAGCGAGGTTGCGAGCGCCCGGCATCTCGCTAGAATTGGTAAAACCAATTTGACATTAGCCGCCCCGTCACGCCTTTGACACAATCTGTCGACCGCTCGCGACAGGGCGGGCCCAGCCACCCGGTATCCCGAGAACACGTCATGGTCTATCAGCCGGTCCGACAACCGCGTATCGCCGACGTCATCACCGAACGCCTCGAGTCGATGATCCTCGAGGGCAGCCTGGCGCCGGGCCAGCGACTGCCGTCGGAACGCGAACTGGCCGAGCGCTTCGGCGTGTCGCGCCCCTCGCTGCGCGAGGCGATCCAGAAGCTCTCGGCCCGCGGCCTGCTGAGCAGCCGTCAGGGCGGCGGCACCTTCGTCAGCGAGGAACTCAAGAGCGGCTATAGCGACCCGCTGCTGGAGATGCTCTCGCGCCACGGCGAGTTCCATCTCGACCTGCTCGAGTTCCGCGACGCCCTGGAAGGCATCGCCGCCTATTACGCGGCCCTGCGCTCCACCCCGGCCGACAAGGAACTGCTGATCCGGCGCTTCGAGGAGCTCCAGGCCAGCTACGCCGAGCCGGCGCTGCAGGACGACCCCAATCGCGAGGCCAAGGCCGACGCCGCCTTCCACCTGGCGATCGCCGAGGCAGGGCACAACGTGCTGCTGCTGCATACCATCCGCGGCATCTTCCACCTGCTGGAGAAGAGCATCGTCTCCAACCTGGCGCACCTGTTCGAGAAGCCGGGTTCCCGCGAGCAGCTGATGACCCAGCACCGCGCGCTGCTCGATGCCATCCTCGAGGGCCGTCCGGAGGACGCCCGCCTGCTGGCCCACGAGCACCTGGTGTTCGTCGAGGAAGGGCTGCTCGAACTGGAGCGCGCCGAGACCCGCGCCCAGCGTGCCCTGCGCCGCGCCCAGGCCCTGCCCGAACGCGGCGACTGATTCCACGAGCCCGAGGAGCGCCCATGCAGGCCACCCGCTTGCCCAGACGCTGGCGTCGACTGTTGCTGCTGCTGGTCCCGCTGGGGCTGGCCCTGAGCGTCTGGCAGGTCTCGCTGCTGGCCCGCGAGGAAGCGCTCGATGCCCTGTACGCCGAGGGTCGCAACGAGCTGCGGCTGTCCGCCGCCGGCGTCTCCGCCTACCTGTCGCGCCACGACTACCTGCCGCACCTGCTGGCCAGCCGCGAGGCCGTGCGCTACGCCGTCACCCACCCCGACGATCCGGCGGCGGTGATGCGCCTCAACCGCCTGTTCGACGACTTCCGCGGCATTGCCGATGTCTCCGACATCTACCTGCTCGACGCCACCGGCACCACGCTCGCCGCCAGCAACTGGAACCTGCCGCACAGCTTCGTCGGCCAGAACTACGGCTTTCGTCCCTACTTCCTCGACGCCATGCAGGGGCGGATGGGGCGCTTCTACGGCCTGGGCACGCAATCCGGCGAGCGCGGCTACTACTTCTCGGCGCCGGTGCGCGTCACCGATGCCCGGGGCGGGCATATCGCCGGGGTGCTGGTGGTCAAAGTGCTGGTCGCGCCGCTGGAGGCCAACTGGACGAGCCTCAACGGCGAACTGCTGGTCAGCGACGAACACGGCGTGGTGTTCATGGCCAGCTCGCCGGGGCTGCGCCTGGCCAGCCTGCGTCCGCTGCAGGCCGGCGAGCGCGAGCGCCTGAACGCCACGCGCCGCTACGACGGCGCCCACCTGCCGCTCCTGGACCTGACTCGCCTGGGCCGGCGCCGCGACGGCTCGCGCCTGATGACCTTTGCCGCCGGCCCGCTGGAGGGGGAGCGCTTCCTCTCGGTGACCCGCGAGCTGCCGGCCCTGAACTGGCAGATGCGCATGCTCAAGCCGCTGCACTCCCTGGAAAGCGCCCAGTGGCAGGCCGGCATGCTGGCCGCCGGGCTCTACGGCGTGGTGATCCTCGCCGGCGGCATCGGCTGGCAGCGCTGGCGCCTGCGCCGGGAGCGCGAGCTGTTCGCCAGTCGCGAGCGTCGGGCCCTGGCCGAGGGGCAGGCCCGGGTGCGCGGCATCATCGACCGCACCCGCGCCGGCCTGCTGGTGCTCGACGAGCATGCCGCCCTGACCTACCTCAACCCCACCGCCCAAGCGCTGTTCGGCCAGACGCCGCAGAGCGTCGAGGGGCGCCACCTCACCGAGCTGCTCGCGCCGGCCGATGCGCGCAGCATCGCCGCCCTGCGCCACGCCCGCCAGTCGCCGGCCATCGAGGTGCTGGCCCTGCGCCCCGGCGGCGACGGCATTCCCCTGGAGCTCACCGTCAGCCGGCTGGTCAGCCCCCACGGCCAGCGCTGGCTGGCCACGGTGTTCGACATCAGCGAACGCAAGGCCCAGGAACACGCCCTGGCCCGCGCCCGCGACCAGCTGGAGCAACGAGTCGCCGAGCGCACCCGCGATCTGCTGGCCTCCAACCAGCGGCTGTCCTCGGAGATCGACGAGCGCAAGCGCGCCGAGGCCAGTCTGCGCCAGACCCAGGACGAGCTGGTCCAGGCCGCCAAGCTGGCGGTCCTCGGCCAGATGGCGGCGGGCATCAACCACGAGCTCAATCAGCCGCTGGCGGCGATCCGCGCCTACGCCGAGAATGCCCGGACCTTCATCGAGCGCGGCCGCCACGAGACCGCCGACGCCAACCTCGAGCAGATCGTCGAGCTCACCGCACGGATGGCCGAGATCAGCGCCCAGCTCAAGCAGTTCTCGCGCAGAAGCGGCGACAACCTGGCCCCCGTCTCCGTGCAGGCGAGCTTCGGCTACGCCCTGCGCCTGTACCGCTCGCGGCTGGTCGATGCCGGGGTGACGATCACCCGTGACTGGCCGCCCGGCGATGTCTGGGTGCATGCCGACCTGGTGCGCCTCGAGCAGGTGCTGGTCAACCTGATCGGCAACGCCCTGCAGGCGATGAGCGAGACGCCCGAGCCGCACCTGTGGCTGCGCATCCGGCCCGGCGAGACGGTGCGCATCGAGGTGCGCGACAATGGTCCGGGCATCGCCGAGGATCACCTCGGCCGGGTCTTCGAGCCCTTCTTCACCACCAAGGCCACCGGCAAGGGGCTGGGCCTGGGGCTGTCGATCTCGGCGCGCATCATCGACGACCTGGGCGGCCAGCTCGACGCCGGCAACGTCGCGTCCGGCGGCGCCTGCTTCACCATCACCCTGCCGGCCTGTGCCGCGCCGGCCACCGCCGAGCCGCCCCCCGAGGAGGAACGCCATGCATGAGTCGGACGCCACCCCGGTGCTGATCGTCGACGACGAGGAACACCTGCGCATCACCGCCGGCCAGACCCTGGAGCTGGCCGGCTATCAGCCGCAGGCGGTCGGCGACGCCGAGTCCGCGCTGGCCCGGCTCGAGGCCGACTTCCCCGGCGTGGTGGTCAGCGACATCCGCATGCCCGGCATGGACGGTCTGGCGCTGCTGCGCGAAGTGCGCCGCCGCGACCCCGACCTGCCGGTGATCCTGATCACCGGCCACGGCGACATCTCCACGGCGGTGGAGGCGATGCGCGAGGGTGCCTGGGACTTCCTCGAGAAGCCCTTCGCCGGGGAGCGGCTCACCGACGTGGTGCGCCGCGCCGTCGAAAAGCGCCGGCTGAGCCTCGAGAACCGCCGCCTCAAGGCCGAACTGGAGGCCCAGCGCGCCGCCCCCGGCCCCCGCATCGTCGGCCGCACCCCGGCCATGCAGCACCTGACCACCATGCTCCAGCGCATCAGCCAGGTGGAAACCGACGTGCTGCTGTTCGGCGAGACGGGCGTGGGCAAGGACCTGGTCGCGCGCTCGCTGCACGAGCGCAGCCGGCGCGGCGGCCAGCCGTTCGTCGCCATCAACTGCGGGGCGGTGCCGGAGAACATCATCGAATCCGAGCTGTTCGGCCACGAGAAGGGCGCCTTCACCGGCGCGGTGGAACGGCGCATCGGCAAGTTCGAGCACGCCAGCGGCGGCAGCGTGTTCCTCGACGAGATCGAGTCGATGCCGCTGTCGCTGCAGGTCAAGCTGCTGCGCGTGCTGCAGGAACGCAGCATCGAGCGGCTGGGCTCGAATCGCGCCGTGCCCCTGGACATCCGGGTGATCGCCGCCACCAAGGTGGACCTCAGGGCGGCAGCCGAACGCGGCGAATTCCGCGAGGACCTCTACTACCGGCTCAACGTGGTGACCCTGCCGATCCCGCCGCTGCGCGAGCGCCGCGAGGACGTGCCGCTGCTCTTCCAGCATTTCGCGGTGGTCGCCGCCAATCGCAGCGGGCTCGAGGCACCGCCGCTGGACGCCGCCGGCGTCTCGGTGCTGATGGCCCACGACTGGCCGGGCAACGTGCGCGAGCTGCGCAACCTCGCCGAGCGCTTCGTGCTGCTGGGCGCGGCCGACGATTACCGGCTCGATCGCCTGCTGGAGGGCCACGACGGCGGTGCCACCGCGCTGACCCTGCCCCGCCAGGTCGAGCTGTTCGAGAAGAGCCTGATCAGTCAGGCGCTCGCCACGCATCACGGCCGGGTCAGCACCGTCTGCGCGCACCTGGGCCTGCCGCGCAAGACCCTCTACGACAAGCTCAGGAAGTACGACCTGCCCGCCGAGGACTATCGCCAGCGCCCGGGCGCCGACTGAGCGGGCTTACTGCCGCACGCTCATTGCCACAGTCGGGTGCTGTGGGCCAGCAGGTCGAGCAGGGTCTGCCAGGGCGGCAGCCAGGGCGCCAGCCCGGCCGCCAGCAGCAGCATGACCATCGAGTTGCCCGGCTCCCGATAGTCGAACAGCTTCATCGCCGTGCCGAAGGAGCGCTTGAGCCGCGAGCCGACCAGGTCGACGCTGTAGAGCTCGTCGAGCAGCAGGTGGATAATGCCCCCCACCACCAGGGCCACGCCCTGCGCCCAGGCCTGCCAGGCCGGCTGGGCGAGCCATTGATAGCTCAGCGCGGTGGTGGTCAGCCCGCACAGGCCCATCGCCAGCAGCGAGTGCCAGATGCCGCGGTGCACGCTGAAGCGCCGGAAGATCGCCCCGGCGCCGTAGCGCACCGCGACATACAGCCCGCCGCAGCCGACCAGCAGCATCGCCGGGCTGACCCGCCCCTGCAGCCAGCAGGCGCCGGCGACCACCGCCAGCAGGGCGAAGAGGTTGAAGATCAGGCGAATGGCCCGGGAATGGTCGGAGTCGATGTCCGGCAGGATGCCGCCGAAGGCGGTCAGTGCAGCCAGCGAGGCGCCCTCGGGGGGCGTCCACAGGGTCGCCTGCCAGCCGCCGACGGCCAGCAGCGCGCCACCGGCCACGGCCACGCTGAAATGAGTCTTGAAGTCGGCCACGCGCCGCCACCTGCGAATGACTGGATGTAAATCCAGATTATCGCGCACGGCACCTCGGAAAAACAATCAGTTGAGCGCGAGAAACCGGCCCCCGGAGCGCCGTCCGGAGGCCCGGGCCGTCAGGCGGGATCGGTTGCGGCGAGGTACTCGTCCTTCAGCGTGACGTAGTTGCCGGCGGTATAGGTGAAGAACTGCCGCTCGGCCTCCTTCAGGGGGCGCAGCGACCGGGCCGGGTTGCCGGCGTAGACGTGCCCGCTTTCCAGGCGCTTGCCGGGCGTGACCACCGCGCCGGCGGCGATGATCACCTCGTCCTCGACCACGGCGCCATCCATGATGGTGGCATTCATGCCCACCAGCACCCGGTCGCCCACGGTGCAGCCGTGCAGGATCGCCTTGTGACCGATGGTCACGTCGTCGCCGATGCTCAGCGGGTAGCCGCCGGGGTTGTAGTCGCTGGCGTGGGTGATGTGCAGCACGCTGCCATCCTGAATGCTGACCCGCGCACCGACGCGGATGCGGTGCATGTCGCCGCGCACCACCGCCATCGGCCACACCGAGCAGTCGTCGCCCAGCGTCACGTCGCCCAGCACCACGCAGTCCGGGTCGATGTAGACGCGCTCGCCGAGCTGCGGCGTGTAGCCGCGAAAGGTTCTCAGGTTCATGATTCGTCACCTCCTCGCGATTCAGAACAGTCCCGACAGCAGTACCACCACCACCAGCGGAATGGAAACGTAGCGCACCAGGGCGCGCCAGGTGCGGAAGCCGCCCGGCCCGGCATCCAGGGCACGCTCGGCGGCCTCGGCGGACATCACCCAGGCCGCGAAGATGGCGATCAGCAGCCCGCCCACGGGCAGGAAGAAATCGGTGGGCACGGTGGTCACCAGATCGAAGAAGTTCATCTCGCCGATCCAGTGCACGTCGGCCATGGTCGAGAACGACAGCACCGACAGCAGGCCCACGGCCCAGACCGCGATGCCCACCAGCGCCGCCGAGCGGCCGCGCTTGAGCCCGGCGCCCTGCAGGGTGGCGACCATCGGCTCGGCGAGGTTGATCGACGAGGTCCAGGTGGCCAGCAGCAGCAGCAGGAAGAACACCGCCAGCCACAGCGAGCCGCCGGGCAGTTCGGCGAAGGCGATCGGCAGGGTGACGAACATCAGCCCCGGGCCCTCGCCGGGGTCCAGGCCCTGCGAGAACACCACCGAAAAGATGGCGATGCCCGAGAGCAGCGCCACCAGCACGTCGAGCACCGCCACCGCGGCCACCGCCCGCGGCAGGCTCTGGTGATCCGGCATGTAGGCGCCGTAGGCCATCAGCGCACAGGCGCCCACCGCCAGGGTGAAGAAGGCATGGCCCATGGCGTTGAGCACCACCGACAGCGTGATCGCCGAGGCATCGGGGGTGAACAGCCAGGCCATCGCCGTGCCGAAGCCGTGCGTGGTGGTGGCGTAGACGGCCAGCACGATCAGCAGCAGATAGAGCAGCGGCATCAGCAGGTTGTTGAGCTTCTCGAGTCCGCCGGAGATGCCCGCGGCGACCACCGACATGGTCAGCAGCATGAACAGGGTATGGTTGAAGGTCATGCGCAGCGGGTCGGCGAGGAAGTCGTTGAAGTTGGCGCCGATCGCCTGCGGCGTGCCGCCGGCGAAGTTGCCGTTGATCGACTCCACCAGGTACTCGATCGACCAGCCGGAGACCACCGAGTAGAACGACAGGATGAAGAACACGGTGATCACCCCGAACACGCCGAGCCAGCGCCAGTGCGGCGAGGCCCCGGCGGCCCGCGCCAGGTGGCCGAGCGACTGCATGGGGCTGCGCCGTCCGGCGCGGCCGATGAGGATCTCGGCCATCATCACCGGCAGCCCCAGCAGCACCACGAAGGCGATGTAGAGCAGCAGGAAGGCCGAGCCGCCGTTCTCGCCGGTCATGTAGGGGAAGCGCCAGATATTGCCCAGTCCCACCGCGGCGCCGGTGACCGCCAGTATGAATGCACGCCGGCTGCTCCAGCGCTCCAGTGTCTCTTTCATCGCTCGTGTCCCTTGTTGTCCCGCCACGGGCGCCGGCGCGGCCTGCCGTGCCGACGGCGCTCGAAAGCCGCAAGCCTAGCAGGGGCGGCGCGGCACGGGAATGGCGCCGCCCGGGCGATCGTCGATGCGGCGTTGAAACCCGCCGGGTGCGGCCGCATCTAACAAACAGTTCCCCTTCTTGCAGACGAGGCCACCGCGCATGTCCCGCAACCCCTTGCTCGAGACCCACACCCTGCCGCCCTTCGCCGAGATCCGGCCGGAACACGTGGTGCCGGCGATCGAGCGGATCCTCGACGAGAACCGTGACGCCATCGATCGGCTCGCCGCCCGGGCGGAGCGCGAGACGCCCATCTGGGAGAGCCTCGCCGCGCCCCTGGAAGCGCTCAACGACCGCCTGTCCCAGGCCTGGTCGCCGGTCTCGCACTTGAACGGCACGATGAACAACCCCGAGCTGCGCGAGGCCTACCAGGCCTGCCTGGCCAGGCTCTCCGAATACGGCACCTGGCTGGGCCAGCACGAGGGGCTGTTCCGCGCCTACCAGTCCCTCAGGGACTCGCCGGCCTGGGCCGAGCTCGATGCCGCCCAGCAGCGCTCGGTCGACAACACCCTGCGCGACTTCCGGCTCGCCGGCGTCGATCTGCCGGCCGACGCCAAGCGGCGCTACGGCGAGATCCAGGCCCGGCTCTCCGAGCTGTCCAACACCTTCGCCAACCAGGTGCTCGACGCCACCCAGGCCTGGCACAAGGACGTCACCGACGCCAACGCCCTCGACGGCCTGCCGCAGAGCGCCCTGGACACCCTCAGGGCCAACGCCGAGGCCAAGGGCGTCGACGGCTATCGCATCACCCTCGACTTCCCCAGCTTCTTCCCGGTGATCTCCTACGCCAGCGACCGCGAGCTGCGCCGCGAGATCTACACCGCCTTCGTCACCCGCGCCTCGGACGTCGGCCCCGATGCCGGCGAGTTCGACAACGCACCGGTCATCGAGGAGATCCTCGCCCTGCGCCAGGAACTGGCCACGCTGCTCGGCTTTGCCACCTATGCCGACTACTCGCTGGCCACCAAGATGGCCGAGTCGCCGCGCCAGGTGCTCGACTTCCTCGCCGACCTCGCCGAGCGCGCCCACCCCCAGGCGCAGGAGGAGTTCAACGAGCTCGAGGCCTTCGCCCGGGAGTCGCTCGGCCTCGAGAGCCTCGAGCCGTGGGATGTCGGCTACGCCAGCGAGAAGCTGCGCGAGGCGCGCTACGCCATCTCGCCGGAACAGCTGCGCCCCTACTTCCCGGCGCCGCAGGTGATCGACGGGCTGTTCCGCGTCACCGGGCGGCTCTATGGCCTGCGCTTCGTCGAGGACGAGACGGCCCCGCGCTACCATCCGGACGTGCGCTACTACACGATCCACGACGGTGACACGCCGATCGCCGGCTTCTACCTCGACCTCTATGCCCGCGAGGGCAAGCACGGCGGCGCCTGGATGGACGAGTGCCGGGTGCGCCGCCAGCGCGAGGACGGCAGCCTGCAGCTGCCGGTGGCCTACCTGACCTGCAACTTCACCCGGCCGGTGGGCGAGCGGCCCGCGCTGCTCACCCACGACGAGGTGCTGACGCTGTTCCACGAGTTCGGTCACGGCCTGCACCACATGCTCACCCGGCAGACCGTCGCCGACGTCTCCGGCATCAACGGCGTGGCCTGGGATGCGGTCGAGCTGCCCAGCCAGTTCATGGAAAACTTCTGCTGGGAGCGCGAGGGGCTGGACATGATCGCCGCCCACGTCGATACCGGCGAGCGCCTGCCCGACACGCTGCTCGACAGGCTGCAGGCGGCGCGCAACTTCCAGTCGGCGATGGGCATGCTGCGCCAGCTGGAGTTCTCGCTGTTCGACTTCCGCCTCCACCACGAACTCGACGCCCCCTCGGCGGCCGACGTCCAGGCGCTGCTCGACGACGTGCGCGATCGCTACTCGGTGGTGCCGCGGGTCGACTTCAACCGCTTCCAGAACAGCTTCAGCCACATCTTCGCCGGCGGCTACGCGGCCGGCTACTACAGCTACAAGTGGGCGGAGGTGCTCTCCGCCGATGCCTACAGCGCCTTCGAGGAAGCCGGTATCTTCGATCCCGAAACCGGTGCCCGCTTCCGCTACCATATCCTCGAGGCCGGCGGCTCGCGGGATGCGGCAGAGCTGTTCAAGGCCTTCCGCGGCCGCGATCCCAGCGTCGACGCGCTGCTGCGCCACAGCGGCATCCGCGCCGCCTGACACCGCCCGCCACCATCCACCCGCGCCCCCGGCTCGCCGGGGGCTCGTCACAGGAGGGCCCATGGCCATCCAGAAACGCTTCATCGCCGGGGCGATCTGCCCACGCTGCGCCGCCATGGACAAGATCCGCACCTGGGAACAGCACGGCATCCGCTACCGGGACTGCGTGGCCTGCGATTTCTTCGAGCAGCTGCCCATCGAGGACGAGACCGCGCCGGAGCTCACCACCCGGGTCAACCAGCCGCGCGAGGAGGAGCAAGACAACAGCGTGACCCCGGTGCGCATCCTCGACCCCAAGGGCTGAGCGCGGGCTCCCCCCGAACGCAAAAACCCCGCCTTTCGGCGGGGTTTCTGTTTCATCTCGGGGCGTCGCGTTCACGACAGCAGGTTGGGCAGCCACAGCGAGATCGCCGGGATGTAGGTGATGGCGATCAGGAACAGCAGCAACAGGCACAGCCACGGCAGCGCCGCCTTGATCACCCAGCCGATCGAGCGGTTGGTGATCCCCGCGGTGACGAACAGGTTGAGTCCCACCGGTGGCGTGAGCATGCCGATCTCCATGTTGACCACCATGATGATGCCCAAGTGGATGGGGTCGATGCCCAGCTGCATGGCGATCGGGAACAGGATCGGCGCCATGATCAGCAGGATCGCCGACGGCTCCATGAAGTTGCCCGCCGCCAGCAGCAGCAGGTTGACGACGATCAGGAACCCCCACGCCGGCAGGCCCCAGGAGACGATCGCCTCGGCGATGTGATGGGGAATGCGCTCGGTGGTCAGCACGTGGGCGAAGAGCATGGCGTTGGCGATGATGAACAGCAGCATCATCGACACCTTGGCGCCATCCAGCACCACCTCGCGCACCTCGCGGTTGACGAACGAGCCGACCAGCGCCAGCGGCGTCTGCCACAGGTTGCGCACGGCCGCCGCGGCCAGGTTCTCGTCGGGGCGCTTCCAGGGAATGCCCTTGAGCGGGCCCATGTCGCGGTAGCCGATCACCGCCACCAGCCAGGCGTAGATCGCGGCGATCGCCGCCGCCTCGGTGGGGCTGGCCACGCCGCCGTAGATCGAGCCCAGCACCAGCAGGATCAACAGCAGCCCGGCCGTGGCCTTGCCGCCGGAGCGCAGCAGCGCGCCGAACCCCGGGAACGGCTGGGCGGGCAGCTTCATGCGCCGCGCCGAGATATAGATGGCCAGCATCAGGATCGAGCCCATCATCAGCCCGGGGATCAGGCCGGCCATGAACATCTTGGCCGCCGAGACCTCGGTGGCCGCCGAGTAGACCAGCATGACGATCGACGGCGGAATCAGGATGCCCAGCGTGCCGGCGTTGGCGATCGCCCCGGCGGCATAGGACTCCGGGTAGCCCTGACGGACCATGCCGGCGATGACGATCGAACCGATCGCCGCCACCGTGGCCGGCGAGGAGCCGGAGACCGCGGCGAACAGCATGCAGGCCAGCACCGAGGCCATCGCCAGGCCGCCCTTGACGTGGCCCACCGCGTCGGTCGCGAAGTTGATCAGCCGCCGCGCCACCCCGCCGGTGGAAAGGAAGGCGCTCGACAGGATGAAGAAGGGAATCGCCAGCAGCGTGTAGTGATTCGAGACCGACTCGAACAGCTTGATGGCGATCGAGCCCAGCGAATCATTGGAGAACAGCAGGATCGTGGTCACGCTGGAGAAGCCCAGCGCGAAGGCAATCGGCATGCCCAGGAAGATGGCGCCGAACAGCAGGATGAACAGGGTCGCGATGGTCATGAGCGGCCCTCCTTGTCATGGGGCTCGTCGGCGGCGCCCTCTTCGGCGAGACGCAGGCTCTCCTCGCCCTCGTCGGAGAAGCCGAAGCCGTCGGCCTCATCCTTGATCACGCGCCAGCCGAGCTCGAGAAAGCGCAGCACCAGAAGGCCCAGGCCGATCGGCAGGATCAGGGTCGCCTGCCACTTGGGTATGGGGATGTCCTGCAGCTCGATGCCGATCATCTTGGTCAGCGACAGGTACTGGTAGCTGCCGACCAGCAGCAGGCCGCAGTAGGTCAGGCACACCGCCAGGGCGACGAGGGTGACGATGCGGCGTCCGCCGCGCGGCAGCTTCTTGACCAGCACGTCGACGCCGATGTGGGCGCCGTGCTTGATCCCCCAGGAGGCGCCGAACAGCACGAACCAGCCCGACAGGTAGAGCGAGGCCTCCTGCGCCCAGCTGATCCCCTCGGCCAGCACGAAGCGATAGAACACCTCGACACCCACCAGCAGCACCATGGCCACCAGCAGCGCCGAGAAGATCGCCTCCTCCAGCTTGTTGAGCCAACGTACAATCATGGTCTTTCCTCATGGAGACAACGACGGCGCCCCGGGGGGCGCCGTCGCCGGATGCCTCGGGCCGATCAGCCCTCGTTGTTGGCGGCCCGGGCGGCGTCGATCACGTCCTGGCCGATCTCGTCGGAGAACTGGTCCCACACCGGCTTCATGGCGTCGACCCACTGCTGACGCTGTTCCGGCGTCAGGTCGATGATCTCGGACTTGCCGGAGTCGATGATCGCCTGCTTGGCGTCCTGGTTCTCCTTGGCGGCGATGTCGTTGCCGTAGGCGATCGCCTGGTCGAGCGCCTTCTTGACCACCGGGCGCACGTCGTCGGGCAGGCCGTTCCAGAAGCGCGCCGAGGAGACCACCATGTAGTCCAGCAGGCCGTGGTTGGACTCGGTGATGTAGGGCTGCACCTCGTAGAACTTCTGCGAGTAGATGTTGGAGTAGGTGTTCTCCTGGCCGTCGATGGCGTCGGTCTGCAGCAGCATGAAGACCTCGGAGAACGGCTTCTTCAGCGGCGCGGCGTCGACCGCCTCGAACTGCGCCTCGAGCACGTCGGAGGTCATGATGCGGAACTTCTTGCCGGCGGCGTCGGAGGGCACGCGCAGCGGCTCGGAGGCGGAGAGCTGCTTCATGCCGTTATGCAGGTAGCCCAGACCGATCAGGCCCTTGGGCTCCAGCGAGGTCAGCAGCTTCTGGCCGGTCTCGCTGCTCTGGAAACGCTCCACGGCGTCCATGTCCTTGAACAGGAACGGCAGGTCGAAGACCTGGAGCTGCTTGGTGTACTTCTGGAACTTGGACAGGGCCGGCGCGGCGAGCTGGACGTCGCCGAGCAGCATGGCCTCGAGCACCTGGTCATCGCCGTAGAGCTGCGAGTTGGGATACACCTCGACGTCGACCTGATCGCCGACCGAGCTCTCCTCGACCAGTTCCTTGAACTTCTCGGCCATCTGCCCCTTCGGCGTGTTCGGGGCCACCACGTGGGAGAACTTGATGGTGATCGGGTCGGCCATGGCGCTGCCGGCCATCATGACACCGGCGGCGAGGGCGGTCAGGGAAGCGAGCTTGAGCGTGCGCATGTTGTATTGGCTCCTTGCGGCTATTGTTGCGATTGTCGTGTCGGGCCGCCGCAGCGACCTGTCGCCCAACCCCTTGGCAATCGCTGTGCCAATTCCGCAAAAACCAGATATTACAATGACATGGACACAAACAGGCTGACTTTACCGAAGGCGTTATCACGTCATGCGTGCGAAGATCCACACAGCTCATTCAGGCTTTTGTGCGGGAACCCGCACACTTTTATCGCTCCGCGCACTCACCCCCGCAAACGAACACCCACAAACGAAAAAACCCCACCGTAGGGGTGGGGTCCGTGAATCACGCATACCGCATGGCCGTCAGGCGAGGTTGTCGAGGATGCGCAGCGCCGGGGTGGCCTGGTTGAGCGTGTAGAAGTGCAGCCCCGGGGCGCCGCCGTCGAGCAGCCGCTGACAAAGCCGGGACACCACCTCCTCGCCGAAGGCCTGGATGCTCTCGCTGTCGTCGCCGTAGGCCTCGAGCTGCTTGCGGATCCAGCGCGGGATCTCGGCCCCGCAGGCATCCGAGAAGCGCGCCAGCTTGGTGTAGTTGGTGATCGGCATGATGCCCGGCACGATCGGCTTGTCGACCCCCAGGGCCCGCGCCCGCTCGGCGAAGTGGAAATACGCCTCGGCACTGAAGAAGTACTGGGTGATGGCCAGATCGGCACCGGCCTGCATCTTGCGCGCGAAGTTCTGCAGGTCGTGCTCGAGACTCGGCGCCTGCGGATGGGCCTCGGGGTAGGCGGCCACCGCGATCTCGAAATGATCGCCGGTCTCGGCACGGATGAACTCGACCAGCTCGTTGGCGTAGCGCAGCTCGCCGACGCCGCCCATGCCCGAGGGCAGGTCACCGCGCAGCGCCACCAGGCTGTCGATGCCGTCGGCGCGGTAGCGCTCGAGCAACTCGCGCACCTGGGCCTTTTCGCTGCCGATGCACGACAGGTGCGGTGCGGTGCTGATGCCGCCGTCGCGGACGCGCTGTACCGTTTCATGCGTCCGCGCCTGGGTCGACCCGCCGGCGCCGTAGGTCACCGAGAAGAAGCGCGGCTTGCGCTCGGCCAGGGCATCCCGGGCAGCCATGAGCTTCTCCCGCCCGGCATCGGTATTGGGGGGAAAGAATTCGAAGCTGATGCCCAGCGGATGCTCGTGTGCGCTCATCGGTCAACCCTTGTCGTTTCCATGCGTGCAGAATGCCCGCATTGTGCCCGCCGGGCTTGCCGACGACCAATGAAAGTTTCGAGGTCGATCATGAAGCCCGGTCATGTTGCCGGCTCGCCCTCGGCACTGGCCATGAGCGCGGGTCATGATCACGCCGGCGACGGCGTCTGGCAGTCACCGCCGGTCAGGCAGGCCCGCCCCTCGAGCTGCAGCGTGGCATGATGGATGCCGAAGCGCTCGTGCAGCCGGGCGTAGGCCTCGCGCAGCACACGATCATTGTCCGCCTCGGCGTCCACAACCAGATGCAGGCTGAGCAGCGGGTCCTGGGGCGTCAGCCCCCAGAGGTGCACGTCATGGACGTCGCTGACCCCTTCCACCGAGGCCAGCGCCTCGTGGATCTCGGCGATCTCGACCCCGTCCGGGGTGCCCTCGAGCAGGGTATGGGCACTGCGCCGAACGATCTTCCAGGCCCCGCGCAGGATCAGCGCCGCGGCAAGCAGCGACAGCAGCGGGTCGGCGACGTCCCAGCCGGTGAACATGATCACCAGCGAGGCGACGATCGCCGCCACCGAACCGAGCAGGTCGCCCATCACGTGCAGGATGGCGCCACGCAGGTTGATGTTGTCGCGGTCGCCGGCATGCAGGATGGCGAACCCCCCGAGGTTGACCAGCAGCCCCAGCACGGCGACGCCCATCATGGTTCCGGCCATGACGTCCACCGGGGCATAGAAGCGCTTGATGGCGGCGATCACGATGCCCACGCCGATCGCCAGCAGGGTCAGGCCGTTGACGAAGGCCGCCAGCACCTGGAAGCGCTGGTAGCCGAAGGTGCGGCGGGCGTCCGGCGCGCGCCGCCCGAGGCGGAAGGCGAACAGCGCCAGCCCCAGCGAGGCGGCGTCGCTGACCATGTGCCCGGCATCGGCCAGCAGCGCCAGCGACCCGGACCACCAGCCACCGATGACCTCGGCCAGCATGAAGCCGGCGGTCAGCCACATCGCCAGGCGCACCCGGCGTTCGCTGTCGGCGGTCACGGTGGGCGCATGGTCGTGGTCATGATCGTGATCATGGCCGTGATGGTGAGCGTGATCGTGCGCCATGAAGGGCTCCTGTTGCCGAATGGACCCTGATTACCGCACCTGTAGTGGCTACAGGGTCAAGCGGGACGCCGCCGCCCCAGCCAGCCGCTGCCCACCAGCATGCCCAGCGTGATCAGTCCCGCCGCCAGCGCCAGCCACGACGTCGGCGCGGCGTAACCAGCGACGATCAGCACCACAGTCGACAGCAGCGGCGTGAAATAGGCCAGCAGTCCGAGCAGCCGCAGGTTGCCGTGCTTGACGCCCACATCCCAGGTGAAGAAGGCGCTGCCCACCGGCCCCAGTCCCAGGCCGACCACGCCCAGCCAGCCGAGCCCCTGGGGCCAGCGCGACGGCTCGAACAGCGCGTGGCAGAGCGCAGCGAGCAGCGCGGTGACCAGGCAGAAGCCGCCCACCGCGGCGGTCGGTACCGCACGCTGGGTGCGCAACAGTACCGAATAGCCGCTCCACAGGAAGGCGCAGGCGAAGGCCGCCGCATACCCCAGCACGCTGCCGGCCGCCGACACGTCGCCGCCCACCAGCAGTGCCGCACCGGCAAAGCCCAGCAGGCCGCCGACCACGTGGTTGGCGCGCAGCCGCTCGCCCGGCAGCAGGGCGACGAAAATCACGATCAGCAGCGGCCACAGGTAGCTGATCAACCCGGCGTTGGCGGGCGGCGCGTTCTGCTGGGCGACGAAGTACAGCGCGTGATAGCCGAACAGGCCGCCGACGCCCAGCGCCCAGACCCTCGGCGGCTGGCGCAGCGGCGCGATCAGCGATTGCCCGCGCACGCCCAGCCAGACGGCGAAGCAGACGAAGGCGATGGCGAATGCCAGGGCGGTGAGCAGAAACGGCGGCACCGGCCCGGCCAGCTGGGTCAGCGTGGCCAGCAGCGCCCAGTTGAGCACGGTGGTGGCGCCGATCGCCGTGGCGCGGGGATCGGCGGTGGGCGTCTCGTGACGCGTGGTCATGGCAGCGACTCCCATAAAGACGGATGACGGAGACGCCCAGTCTGCCGCCCCGCGGCGGGGCCGGCTTGTCGATTCCTGACCTGTTGCCGGCCGCCGCGAGCGGGCATCATGGCGCTTTTGCCCGGGAGATCGCGATGACCGCACAGGCCGACCTCACCCAACCGCTGTGGATGCTGCTGGCCTTCGTCGGCCTGGGCTGGCTCGTCGCCCGGCGGCTCGGTGTCGACCCGCGCCCCATCGCCACCCTGCTGATCTACGTGATCGCCCCGCTGACCTTCTTCCGCGGCCTGGTGCAGGGCGACCCCGGCCCCGCCGACCTGCTGCTGACCGCCGGGCTGTTCAGCCTGGCCAGCCTCATCGCCGTGACCGTCCACCGCCTGGCGCGCCCCTGGTTCGCCCCGCCCGAGGCCGCGGTGCTGGCCTTCTCCGCCGGCACCGGCAACACCGGCTACTTCGGCCTGCCGCTGGCGCTGGTACTGCTGCCGCCCGAGGGCGTGGCCCAGTACCTGTTCTGCCTGCTGGGCATCACCCTCTACGAGTTCACGGTGGGTTTCTACCTGAGCGCCCGGGGGCGCTTCTCGGTGCGCGAAAGCCTCTCGCGCATCGTGCGCC
The DNA here is from genome assembly GCF_055145905.1 of Modicisalibacter sp. Classification (NCBI taxonomy): domain Bacteria; kingdom Pseudomonadati; phylum Pseudomonadota; class Gammaproteobacteria; order Oceanospirillales; family Halomonadaceae; genus Modicisalibacter; species Modicisalibacter sp. The sequence continues at coordinate 23,012 of NZ_JBSREH010000013.1, forward strand.
TGCCGCTGATCTACACCTTCGCCGCCGCCCTGCTGGTCAACGCCCTGGCGGTGCCGCTACCCGAGGCGCTGCTCGACGGCCTCGACCACTTCAAGTCCAGCTACACCGTGCTGGGCATGATGATCATCGGCATGACGCTGGGACGGGTAACGCTCGCCGCGGTCGATTCGCGCTTCATCGCCGCCTGCGTGCTGGCGCGCTTCGTCCTGTGGCCGCTGCTCAGCCTGCTGGCCGTGTGGCTGCTGCAGGCCACGCTGGGCATCAATGCCACCCTCGCCACCGCCCTGCTGCTGCTGGGCGTGGTGCCGATGGCCGCCAATGTGGTGGTCATCGCCATGGAGCTCGACATCCCGCCCGCCAAGGGCGCCGTCGCCGTGCTGCTCACCACCCTGGCCGCCCCGCTGGTGATCCCGGCCTGGCTCGACGCGCTGCTTGCTCTTGCGGGGCTACGCTAGCCCGACGCGCGATCCGACGAGGCCCGGCGCCATTCGCCGGGCGGGCGGCCGACATGACGGCGGAAGACCCGCGAGAAGTGCGCCGCGTCGGCGAAGCCACAGGCCAGGGCGATCTCGGTGAGCGAGGCACGAGGATCGCGCAGCCGCTCACGGGCACGGGCGAGCCGCTGTGCGGTCAACCACACATGCGGTGATTGCCCGGTCAGGGCGCGGAACTGGCGGGCGAAGGCCGCCTCGGCGAGATGACAGCGTGCCGCCATCTCGGCGACGCGCCAGGGATGGGCGAGATCGGCGCGGATCGCCGGTAACAGACGCAACAGACGCAAGCGAGGCTCCGCCACGCCACGTCCGCCCGTAGCCAATACGGCATCCAGCCAACCGGCCAGCACCGACGGCGCCTGTCCTCCGAGCCCACGCCCCTGCTCGACCAGCGCCCGGGGCAGACGCCGCGCCGGCCGCGACACCAGCGCCTCCAGCCCCAGCGACTGGCACCAGGCCACCGGCAGGTCGAGCACCAGCACCCGGTTGTCGCCCGGCGCCAGATAATGGTGAATGTCGCCGGTGGCCACCGGCGCCAGCACCCCTGGCGCGACGCGCGTGGCGCGCCCCGCCGCCTCGAGCTCGACGTGGCCGTCGAGCCCCAGCAGCAACTGGTGGAATTCATGGCGATCGCTCAGCACGCGATCGGGATAGTCGCGCGCCTCGACCAGCGGGGCTGTGATGGCCACCCGGGGCTCCCGTTATCGACGCTGGCTCGCCAGTGTGCCACAGATCCGGTCGTCTCAGGCGTTGACCAGCACCCCCGGCGTAGGCGGCGGTGCCGGCACCACATGCGGCTCGGTGGCCAGCGTGCGCCCCTGCCAGTCGACCAGCCGCAGGCGGCCATCGGGCAGCTCGGCCAGCGCCGTGCAGTGTTCCACCCAGTCGCCGTCGTTGGCATAGAGCACGCCGTAGCCCGCCCGGAACCCGGCCTGATGGATATGCCCGCCGATGTAGCCGTCCAGCCCCTCGCGCCAGGCCTGATGCAGCGCGGCCTGCTCGAACTGGGCGATGTAGCGCCGGGCGCTGCCGAGGCGCCGCTTGAGGGCACTGGCCAGCGACCAGTAGGGCAGCCCCAGGGTGCGCCGCAGGCCGTTGCACCAGCGGTTGAGACGCAGCACGAACTGGTGCATGCCGTCGCCCAGCGCCAGCAGCCAGGGCGCGATGCGCACATGGGTATCGAACTCGTCGCCGTGGCTGACCAGAAAGCGTCGGCCGTCGGCCAGCTCGTGAATCCAGCGCCGCTCGATGCGCACATTGTGGATGCGCAACCCGCTCAGGCGCCGGAAGGCCGCGTCATGGTTGCCGGGAATGTAGATCACCTCGCAGCCGCCGCGTGCCAGACGCAGGATGCGCGCCACCAGCTGCTGCTGGGCGGGCGGCAGCACCGCCCGCCGGCGCATGGCGATCAAATCGACCACATCGCCGACCAGATACAGCCGCTCGGGACGTACACGGCGCAGCAGTCGGCCAAGCAGTGCCGCCTGGCAGTCCGGCGTGCCGAGATGCACATCGGAGATGAACAGGGTGCGGCAGGTATCGACGATCTCGGACGGGGTGCTCATGGAACGGCCTCCTGACAAGCGCGGCCCCATGCTCCGCGATGCCCATGACCGTTGCGTGGCACCCCGATGATGATTCGGTGACGATACCTCCTGCCGTGCCACCCAGCGGCGGGATCAGTGGCAGCTCCAGGGCTCCTGGCTGGCGTTGTCCTTGATGTTCTGGTCGACGAAGCGGTAGTGGTTTTCCCTGACCCGCTCCCACCAGCCGTTGCTGACCGTGATGGCGTGGCGCGACAGGATCGCCCGGATGTGATCGAGACACAGCCGCGTCGCGTCGTAGGCCACGTCGAGCCGCCGCTTGCGCGGCAGGTAGGTGACGCTCTCGAGACCGAACAGGGCATCGATCTCGCCGATGGCCGCCTGCAGGGCCGACTCGCTGCAGGGCCTGAGCCTGAGCTTGCGGGTCACCAGGTTGGCCTCGGAGACACCGAGGCGGCGTTCCTTGTCCGACATGCAGAACCTCCTCTCGTATCTGGAAAAAAGTTGGAAATTGACGGCCTATCGGCCCGGATCCGAGTTGTCCCGCCGCTGCCCCGGTGCCAACCACCACCCGCCGTAGAGCGCCTGAAACAGTGTTTCGCAGGCCGCATCGCGGAGTTCGCCCGCCAGGGTCAGCGACTGCGTGACCGCCTCGTCGAGACACGCCTCCCCTTGCCGCCAGGGGTTGTCCTGCGCGACGGGCAGTGGATGTGCCGCGGCCTGCTCGGCCAGCCACTCGATGCCGGCCATCCAGGGTGCAAAGCGCGCCGAAAACAGCAGCCGGCTGGTCCGCGCCGGGTGCAGCTGGCGCCCTGTCTCGGCCAGCCAGGGATTGACCGCCAGGCGTACCCAGGGCCCCACGAAGGTTTCGTAGAGGGCGACGTTGTGTTCCGAGAGCTCGCGCACCCGCTCGAACGCCGGCGACTGGGCGGGACAGTCCATGTCCTCCACACGCCGCTCCTCGAAGTGCACCTGAAAATGCGGCTTGTGGCAGTCGGGGTCGCCGGTGGGATTGTCGATGTGCATCTCGTAGAGCCCCGGGGCGAGTTCCTGGAGTTCCTGGAGACTCTCGAGAATCGCGCGGTGCTCCAGGCGGGCGACGCGGGCGGAGACGAATATCCCCAGGTGGCCGACATGCGGGTCGATCAGGTAGACGATGCGCTGGCCGGCGGCCTTGAGCGCCTCGGTGGTCGGGTACACCGCCGGAATCCAGTCGAGCGCCTGAGCAGGGGGCGTGATGTTGTCGCCCGCGGAAGCGAAGATGACCAGCGGGTTGCGGATGTAGCGCAGGTCGACGTGGCAACCGGGGCACAGCCGGACCTCGCCACGCTCCAGCTTGTCGCCGATGAACAGGTTCTCGACGATGGCCGTGATCTCGGCCTTGCTCAGCAGGTAGAAGCCGGTCCACCAGCGCTCGAAATCGAGAAAGCGCTCCCGCTCGCCCTCGATATCCGCGAACAGCCGGTAGTCCTTCTCCCAGAGCGTATTCGCCGGCTTGAGGGCCTCGAAGTTGCTGACCAGATGGGCGCCGTCGAAACGGCCGTCGCCGAGGTCCGCCGCCAGATGGGTCAGCCAGGCGCCGCCCAGCAACCCGCCGGCCAGCCGCATGGGATTGACCCCGGAGGCGCCGGCCCAGTAGGACAGCGGCGAGCCGTTGAGCACGGCCGGCCCGGTCAGGCCCTCACAGTCGGCACACAGCAGCGCGATGGCCCAGCCGGCCTGGCAGTTGCCGTAGAGTACCGGCGGCTGGCCCGGGTGACGCTCGGCCAGCGTCTCGACGAAACGCCGCAGGACATGCAGCACGTCCGCCAGCGTCTGGCCCGGGACGGGCTCGGGGAAGAAGGTCACGAAGTAGACCGGATGCCCCTCGCGCAGCGCCATGCCCACCTCGGAATCGCGCTTGAAACCGCCGATCCCCGGCCCATGGCCGGCACGGGGGTCGACGATCATGACCGGCGGCTTGTGCACGTCGAGACAGTCCGCCAGGCAGGCGTCCCCGATCCGGGTGATGCGCAGCAGGGCGTAATTGGCCGGACGCGCCAGCCGACGGCCATCGAGGAGCGTCTCGTAGTCGAAGTCGAGCAGCGGCGGCTTGCCCATGCGCTCGTGCTCGAGCATGTTGTCCGCCCGCTGACGCAGCGTATCCAGATACCGCACGCCGCGCTGCCAGAGGTCGACCTGATAGGCGGCAAGCGCCATCAGCGGGTTGTCCGATGTCCCGGCAGCGGGCACGGCAGCACGCGGCGACGCCGCCGCCGGGCTCACCACCGGCAGAGGGCTATTCATCGTCCGCCCCCTTGTCCTTCGCGCCGTGATGATGCCCGCCATGCATCAGCAGGTGCATGAGCGGGCAGGCCAGCAGCAGCAACCAGGGCGCCGCGCTCAGGAACAGCGCCTTGTGCGTGTCCCAGAGCAGGGTGACGACGACCAGCCCCACCAGGCCGGCCACGAGGGCGATCTGCAGCCGTGTCGGGCGGCGATCCAGCCAATGCCTGTCATGTGCCATGCTCAGATCTCCTTTCGCCGCAGTCGCAGGGAGTTGGCCACCACCGATACCGAGCTGAACGACATCGCCGCCGCGGCGATGATCGGCGACAGCAGGATGCCGAAGGCCGGATAGAGCACACCGGCGGCGACCGGCACGCCCACGCTGTTGTAGACGAAGGCGAAGAACAGGTTCTGCTTGATGTTGCGCAGGGTGGCGCGGCTGAGCCGGCGAGCGCGCACGATGCCACGCAGGTCGCCCTTGACCAGCGTCACCCCGGCACTTTCCATGGCCACGTCGGTACCGGTGCCCATGGCGATGCCGACCTGGGCCTGGGCCAGCGCCGGGGCATCGTTGATGCCGTCGCCGGCCATGGCCACGAAGCGCCCCTCGGCCTGCAGCGCCTTGACCTTCTCGGCCTTCTGTTCGGGCAGCACCCCGGCAATCACCTCGTCGATGCCCAGCTGACCGGCGACCGCCTGCGCCGTGGTCCGGCTGTCGCCGGTCAGCATGACGATGCGGATGCCCTCGCCGTGCAGCGCCTCGATCGCTTCCCGGGTCGTCGCCTTGATCGGGTCGGCGACGGCGACCAGTCCGGCGGGTCGGCCGTCGACGGCGACAAACATCGCGGTCTTGCCCTCGCCGCGCAGCGCCTCGGCACGCTCGGCAAGCGAGTCGGCCTCGATCCCCTCGGCCTCCATCAGGGCGCGGTTGCCCAGCGCCACCGACCGATCGCCGACCCGGCCCTTGACGCCCTGCCCGGTCACCGACTCGAAATCGGTGTAGCGCTCGGGAACAATGTCGCGCTCCGCCGCCCCCTGGACGATCGCCGTCGCCAGCGGATGCTCGCTGCCGCGCTCCAGGGTGGCGGCCAGGCGCAGGACCTCGTTCTCCGCGAAGCCCTCGCCGGCGATCACGTCCTGCAGCCGCGGGCGCCCCTCGGTCAGCGTGCCGGTCTTGTCGACGATCAGGGTGTCGACCTGGCGCAGGGTCTGGATCGCCTCGGCGTTCTTGAACAGCACCCCGGCCGAGGCCCCCTTGCCGCTGGCCACCATGATCGACATCGGCGTGGCCAGCCCCAGCGCGCAGGGGCAGGCGATGATCAGCACCGCCACGGCGTTGATCAGCGCATAGGCCATCGCCGGCTCGGGCCCCCACAGCGCCCAGACCGCGAAGGTCACCACGGCGGCCAGCACCACGGTGGGCACGAAGTAGCCGGCGACCACGTCCACCAGGTTCTGGATAGGCGCCCGGCTGCGGCTGGCATCGGCGACCATCTGCACGATCTGCGACAGCAGGGTGTCGCTGCCGACTCGCTGCGCCTCGATGACCAGCGAGCCGGTGCCGTTGATGGTCGCGCCGATGACCTTCTCGCCCTCGGCCTTCTCGACGGGCATGGGCTCGCCGGTGATCATCGATTCGTCCACCGCGGAGCTGCCCTCGACCACCACGCCGTCCACCGGCACCTTCTCGCCGGGGCGCACGCGCAGGCGATCGCCGATCTGGATCTGTTCCAGCGGCACGTCGGTCTCGCTGCCATCGTCGGCAATGCGCCGCGCGGTCTTGGGGGCCAACCCCAGCAGCGCCTTGATCGCGCTGTTGGTCTGACTGCGTGCACGCAGTTCCATGACCTGGCCGAGCAATACCAGCGCGACGATCACCGCGGCGGCCTCGAAGTAGACCCCCACCTGCCCCGTCGCGTCGCGGAAGGAGGGCGGAAAGAGCTGCGGGAACAGCGTGGCGACCAGGCTGTAGAGATAGGCGACCCCGACGCCCAGCGCGATCAGGGTGAACATGTTGGGATTCCAGCCGAGCACCGAGCGGTAGCCACGCACGAAGAACGGCCAGCCGCACCACACCACCACCGGCGTCGACAGGACCAGTTCCAGCCAGATGCGCACCTCGTGCGGAATCCAGGCCTCCAGCGACAGGCCGGGCACATGCTGGCCCATCGCCAGCACGAAGACCGGCGTCGCCAAGGCCAGGGCGACCCACAGGCGCCGGGTCATGTCGATCAGCTCGGGATTCTTCTCCTCCTCGGCGGTGACCTGGCGCGGTTCCAGGGCCATGCCGCATTTCGGGCAGCTCCCCGGTTCGTCACGGACGATCTCGGGGTGCATCGGGCAGGTCCACTCGGTGCGGGTGGCCGGCGCCTGGGGTGCCACCGGCTCCAGCGCCATGCCGCACTTCGGGCATTCGCCCGGGGCGTCGCTTTGCACCTCGGGATGCATCGGGCAGGTGTAACCGCCCGGCTCGGCATCCTTGGGCGTATCCGGCGGTGCCTCTTGAGCCCGGGAGGCATGGGGCGAAGCGTGAACGGCGTGGTGTTTCGGGGGCATGAGACCACCTCCTGCCTGGGTGGAAGAACGCAACGAAAGACGCCTCGCCGCCCCGGCACGAAGCCGACCACCGGCGAGGGCGAGACGTCACTCCGACAGGTCGCGCTTGCGTGCCTCGAATTCCTGGTGATCGATCTCCCCTCGGGCATAGCGTTCGCGAAGAAGCTCCATGGCATCCTTGTGTGTCGAATGCGCGCGGGTGCGGCTGCCGGCAAGGCGCATGACCAGCATCACGATCAGCGCGATCACCAGCCCCCAGAAAATCAGCATCATGATGCCGCCGAAGAGCATGTGCCCCCAGCCGCCACCACTCATGTATCCCAGCATGTCATGCCACATGGCTGCCTCCCCGTATGTTGCTGGTCCACCCTGCCACGTCGACCGTCTCGACCATCAGGGCAGGTTGCTGAACAGCGTAAGACTTGCAGGTTACCCAAGGGTCAAGTATCGACGCTGGCGAGAGGCGGTATCCCGACGGACCCATGACCCCGGTCAACGAAAGTCGCCTGTCGCCCCTTCTTGACTCGATCGTCCCGGTCTTCGACACGCGCCGCCGCACCACGAAAAAGGGCCCGCAACAAGCGGGCCCTTCCATGACGCGTTTGACGCGACGAGTCTCGATTACATGGCTTCCTTGACGCCGCGCTGGATCAGCCACCAGTTGACCGGATAGGCGGTGAGGAAGCCGAAGCCCATGGCGATCTGCATCATGAACCAGAAGTGGATGGAGTTGACGTGCAGCTTCTCGCCGAACACCACGGCAAACAGATAGAAGTGGGCGAAGGCCATGAAGCCGTACATGCCCACCTGCCAGGCGGTCAGCGACAGGGTGTCGGCCTTGACCGCCTGAACGAGTGCCTTGCCCGGCGAGATATCCTGCATCGGCTTGATCGAGTAGTACTGGAAGGCGATGCCGAACAGGTAGGCCAGGATGTAATCGAACACCCAGACGGCGAAGATCTTGTCCTCGAAGATGCCCTTCCAGCCCAGCCAGACGGCAATGGTCGGCATAAGGAAGGCCGCCCACTCGGCAACGATATCACCCAGCGAGCAACCACTGCCGCAATGCAGCGTGCCCTTGACCACCTTGACCGGGAATGGCGTGTCGCGCTTGTGCGGCGGCGTCTCGCCCTCCTTCATGGCCGGATGGGCGATCTCGTCGGCAGCCAGCCGGCCGTACTTGCGATAAACGTACAGTATCGGCAGGTGGCCGAACAGCGCACAGGCCGGCCACACCACGTTCATGATGGTCATGTGCTGCGGATGTCGGCGCAAATCGCCGATCACGTAGAGGGCACTGGCAAAGCCCAGCAGCACGGAAATCCAGGCCAGTATGGTCAACCAGTCGGGAATCATGACGGGACTCCTTTCCACGACGATGATGAATGGGATACGCAATCCTTACCCAAGGTAGACCCCTTGCCCGGCAACAGGGCAAGCCGGTGTGCGCAATCCGCAAGCTTGACGCGCATCAAGCTCGCCGCCCCGACTTGGCCCATAATGAAGGCATCGCCATCTCGCCGATGTGGAGGGTCACGATGCGTGTCGAAACCCTGGAGGATGCCCTGGAGTGGGCGCGACGCACCCATGTCCGGCTGGCCGGTCAGATCGAGCGTGACCTGGGCAAGGTCACCGACGAGCGTTCACGCATGCTGCTCGACTACCTGGCCAAGCACGAGCGCACGCTGGGCGAGACGCTGGAAATGACGCGTCACGACGCCTCGCCGGCGGCCCTGCACACCTGGTGCTACGAATATTTCGAGAATGCACCGAGCCACCCCGAGAGCCACGAAGCGAGCGATTTCCGCGAGCTGGCGCCGGACGCCATCATGCGCAAGGTGCTGGCCGAGCACGAGCATATCGGCGACCTGTTCCGCTACCTGCGCGACCAGGTCGAGACCCCCACCGCCCACGAGCTGATCGACAGCCTGGTCTCCCTCGAGGAGCACGAGACCATGCGTCTGGTCCGCGACGCGGAGCGGATGGAGGACCTGTAGGGCGCCCCTTCAAGAAGGCATCGGGCGTGACGCGCCCGCCTTCCCCAGCAAGCGGGTGACCAGCCGGCCGATGGTCGGCCCCTGGACGAGGATCGAGAACAGCACCACCAGGTAGGTCGCGGTCAGCAATACATCGCGCGCCTCGCCCTCCGGCAGGGCCAGCGCCAGGGCCACCGAGATGCCGCCGCGCAGCCCGCCCCAGGTGAGGATGCGCGTCGAGCCGCGGCGAAAGCCGAGGCGTTCGCGCAGCAGCACGACCGGCACCCCGACGGTGAGAAAGCGCACCGCCAGGACGGCCGCCACCAGGCCGCCCCCCACCCACAGGTAGGCCGGCTCGAAGGGGATCAGCAGCACCTCGAGGCCGATCAGCACGAACAGCAGGGTATTGAGGATCTCGTCGACCAGTTCCCAGAACGCGTCCAGGTAGCGGCGGGTGGTCGCCGACATGGCGCTGTGGCGCGCCTTGTTGCCCACCAGCAGGCCGGCGACGACCATGGCGATGGGCCCGGAGACATGCAGCTGCCGGGCCAGGGCGTAACCGCCCAGCACCACCGCCAGCGAGATCAGCACCTCGATGCGGTAGTCGTCGATGCCGCGCATCGTCACATAGGCGAGGCCGCCGACGGCCAGCCCCAGCAGCGCCCCGCCGCCGGCCTCCTGCAGGAACAGCGTGCCGGCGTGGGCCGCCGTCAGCGTCGTCTCGCCGGTGAGGCCGCCCAGCAGCAGCGTGAACACCACCACCGCGACGCCGTCGTTGAACAGCGACTCGCCGACGATGCGCAGCTCCAGATCCTCCGGCGCCCCGGCCCGACGCAGGATGCCCAGCACGGCGATCGGGTCGGTCGGCGCGATCAGCGCCCCGAACACCAGGCACGCCAGCCACGGCACCGCCAGGCCGAACAGCATGCACAGCCCCTTGGCCGCGGCACCGATCGCCAGGGTCGAGACCGCCACCCCCAGCGTCGCCAGGAAGCCGATCGACCAGCGGTAGCGGCGCAGCGCCGCCAGATCGACATGCAGGGCGCCGGCGAACAGCAGCAGCGAGAGCATGCCGTCCATCAGCAGCCGGGTGAAGTCGATCCGCGACAGCCAGGCCTCGGCCTCGGTGTGGACGGCCGGCAGCCCCAGCCAGGCCGCGCCCTGCAGGGCCCCCGACAGCACCAGGGCGATGGCCATGACCCCGATGGGGCTGGGCAGGCCGACGACGCGATGATTGAGCCACGCCAGCGCCGCCGTCAGCGAGACCACGATCGCGATGAGATCCAGCATGAGATGTCCTCGACGTTTCCTGGCCAGGGAGCCTGGTGGCCCGGCCACGAAAACGCCGCCCCGGGAACGGGGCGGCGTCGGTTGAGCGCCCGAAGCCGGGCGGGCTCAGTAGCGGTAGGCGTCCGGCTTGTAGGGGCCGTCGACCGCCACCCCGGTGTAGCGGGACTGGTCCTCGGTCATGCGCGTGACCACGCCGCCGAAGCCCTCGACCATGTAGCGGGCCACTTCCTCGTCCAGCGCCTTGGGCAGCACGCTGACGCTCAGCCCGCCGGCCTTGGCGTCGTCGGTGAGCTCGGCGAACTTGTGCTCGAAGAGGTGGATCTGCGCCAGCACCTGGTTGGCGAAGGAACCGTCCATGATGCGTGACGGGTGGCCGGTGGCGTTGCCCAGGTTCACCAGGCGCCCCTCGGAGAGCAGGATCAGGTAGTCGTCGCTGGTCGGGTCGAAGTCGTCCGGATCGCTGTCGCGATAGATCTTGTGGACCTGCGGCTTGACCTCTTCCCAGTGCCACTGGCGACGCATGTAGGCGGTGTCGATCTCGCTGTCGAAGTGGCCGATGTTGCACACCACCGCGCCCTTCTTGAGCGCCTTGAGCATCGGCGCATCGCAGGCGTTGATGTTGCCGGTGCAGGTCACCACCAGATCGATGCGCCCGAGCAGGTCGCGGTCGATGCTCTCGACGCCCCGATTGACGCCGTCGACGTAGGGCGAGACCACCTCGTAGCCGTCCATGCAGGCCTGCATGGCGCAGATCGGGTCGATCTCGCTGACCTTGACGATCATGCCCTCCTGACGCAGCGAGGCCGCCGAGCCCTTGCCCACGTCGCCGTAGCCGACCACCAGCGCCTGCTTGCCGGCCATCAGGTGGTCGAGCCCGCGCTTGATGGCATCGTTGAGACTGTGGCGGCAGCCGTACTTGTTGTCGTTCTTGGACTTGGTGACGGCATCGTTGACGTTGATCGCCGGCACCCTGAGCGTGCCCTCGCGCAGCATCTCCTGCAGGCGGTGCACGCCGGTGGTGGTTTCCTCGGAAATGCCGTGGATGGCCTCGAGCAGCTCCGGGCGCTTGTCGTGGAGCAGGGCGGTCAGGTCGCCGCCGTCGTCGAGCACCAGATTGGGCGTCCAGCCGTCCGGGCCTTCCACCGTCTGCTCGATGCACCACCAGAACTCCTCCTCGGTTTCGCCCTTCCAGGCGAACACCGGGATGCCGGCGGCGGCGATCGCCGCGGCGGCATGATCCTGGGTGGAAAAGATGTTGCAGGAGGACCAGCGCACGCTGGCGCCGAGCTCGATCAGGGTCTCGATCAGCACCGCGGTCTGGATGGTCATGTGGATGCAGCCGGCGATACGGGCGCCCGCCAGCGGCTGCTGATCGCGATACTTGGCGCGGATCTTCATCAGCGCCGGCATTTCGGTCTCGGCGATGCGAATCTCGCGACGCCCCCACTCGGCCAGGTCGATGTCGGCGACCCGGTGGTCCGGCAGGGTGGCGGATTGCGCGTTGGCCATTGCTGTCATCGTCTTACTCCATTCCGGGGGAATGGGCGCCGTTGCGATTGACGACCGCCTGCCCGAGCCTCGCGCATGGGCCTCATGCGCTGCAGCGCCCCTCGGACGGCAGCTTCACGACTCCGGTCCGGCGAAGGACCGTGCTGGCAGTTCACTACAGGATGGCAGGGTTTGCAATCACGGAGCCGACACCCTCATGTCGCAAACATGCATGTCGCCCACCGCGTCGACGGCACAGAAAAACCGGGGGCAACCGTAGCGGCTGCCCCGGGGAACGACGGGCAACGTCCCCGCCGTCATTTACTGGTGGGTGTCGCCCTTGTCGCTGCCGGCCTCGCCGGTACCGGTTTCCTTGGTCGTCGAGCCATCACCGCCGGATCCGCTCTGCATCTCGCCGGTGGTGCCGCTTGCGTCGCCCGAGTCATTATCCATGTCCATGTTGTCGCTGGACTGGGTCATGTCGCCCTCCTGACCGCCTTCCGACGAGGCCGCCTGCGAGGTGCTGGAGGTCTCGTTCGACTCGGTCGCGGCGCCGTTCGTCGAGTCTGACGGCGCAGTCTCCGATGTCTCGGTGGCCGTGGACGACTGCCCACCTTCACCGGCCGTATCGTCGCTGTCATCGCCGCAGCCGGTCAGCAGCACGGCGGAGAGAGCCAGCGCGGCAATCCAGGGTATCTTGCGATCTAGCATGGTCGAATCCTCATTCCGTGGATAAACGAACCCTTCATTGTCATTCCCTGATGGACCTGTTGTTCTCTCAGCGTAGACGGCCCCTGCCCGTTTCCCCAAACCGCGAGTGCGAGTCCCGGGCCCGGGCAGGCACGGCCTTCTCGAACACTGTTCGACATCGCATGATGGCATGGGTTCCCCTTGCGGCGCCAGCCCGACGCAAGATGCCCCGCACGGGGCGGGGCATCGAGGGAAGGCGGTCGCTGGTGGCGCCGGCTCAGAGGTCGGCGGCAGCGCGCAGCGCCTCGGCACGGTCGAGCTTCTCCCACGGGAAGGCGGTGAAGGTCTCGTGCTGGGTCTCGCCGTTGACGTCGGTCCAGGTATAGGTGTGCTCGAACGGCTCGCGACCGAAGTGGCCGTAGGAGGCGGTCAGCTGATACATGGGATGCTGCAGGTCGAGCATGCGGGTGATCGCGTAGGGACGCAGGTCGAAGTGCTCGCGCACCAGCTCGATGATCCTGTCGTCGCTGATCCGGCCGGTGCCGAAGGTGTTGATCGACACAGAGGTCGGCTCGGGAACCCCGATCGCGTAGGAGACCTGGATCTCGCACTTGTCGGCCAGCCCGGCGGCGACCACGTTCTTGGCCACGTAGCGCCCGGCATAGGCGGCGCTGCGGTCGACCTTGGAGGGGTCCTTGCCGGAGAAGGCGCCGCCGCCATGGCGCGCCATGCCGCCGTAGGTGTCGACGATGATCTTGCGCCCGGTGAGCCCGCAGTCGCCGACCGGCCCGCCGATCACGAACTTGCCGGTGGGGTTGATGTGGTACTTGGTGGACGACGTCAGCCACTCGGCCGGCAGCACCTGCTCGATGATCTCGCGGCGCACCATCTTGCGCAGGTCGTCCTGGTCGATCTCCGGGTCATGCTGGGTCGAGAGCACCACCGCGTCCACCGCCACCGGCTTGCCGTCCTCGCCGTAGCGGAAGGTCACCTGGCTCTTGGCGTCCGGGCGCAGCCACGGCAGCATGCCGTTCTTGCGCAGCTCCGACTGACGCTCGACCAGCCGGTGCGCGTAGTGGATCGGCGCCGGCATGTAGGACTCGGTCTCGTTGGTCGCGTAGCCGAACATCAGCCCCTGGTCCCCGGCGCCCTGATCCTCGGGCTTGGTGCGGTCGACGCCCTGGGCGATGTCCACGCTCTGCTTGCCGATCAGGTTGAGCACACCGCAGGTCTCGCCGTCGAAGCCGACATCCGAGGAATCGTAGCCGATGTCCAGGATCACCTTGCGCACCAGGTCCTCGAGGTCGACCCAGGCGCTGGTGGTGATCTCGCCGGCGACGATCGCCACCCCCGTCTTGACCATGGTTTCGCAGGCCACGCGTGCCTGCTTGTCGCGGGCGATGATGGCGTCCAGCACCGCGTCGGAAATCTGGTCGGCGATCTTGTCCGGATGCCCTTCGGACACGGATTCGGATGTGAACAGGGAGTATTCGCTCATGACGTGCTCGACCCTCTCTTAGGCTGTCCGTTAGCGTCAGATGATGAAGGGTGACTTGCTGCGGCGTCACGCCCCTGAGACGACAGGGCGGCAACGTGCGACCTTCCGGCACGGCGACGACACCGCCGGGCCCGGGGGTCCCGAGTCTACACGCTGCCCGACCGGCTGCCTAGCGAGGCCCCGCCACGCGGGCCCGGGGCAAGCGCAGATAGCGGCATGCTCAGGCTGAACCGGCAACAGGTCTACGAGGGGCGCTATAAACCCATCCATGGGCGCTACTTTGGCCATCCATGGCCAAAAACCCCCTCTAGGACCTGTTCCCGGTCCCTCGTCCTGAAGAACGTCGATAGCCCCGCCACACGGGCCGTGGCGATTTGATGGCAGGCGGCTTCTCGGCGACAATACGGCGCTGATTTCCGCGCGTCGCCCGCCCGGCGGCGCGCTCCAGCCAATCAGGAAGAGGTACGCGGCCACCCGACCCTCACGCACAGCCGCGACCGCTGCCCATTTGCCGCAGGCGAGGAGCTAGAGAATGCCGTCCCGTTTCGAGTTGGCGAATGCCATCCGCGCGCTGTCCATGGACGCCGTGCAGAAGGCCAAGTCAGGCCACCCCGGTGCCCCCATGGGCATGGCCGACATCGCCGAGGTGCTGTGGAACGATTACCTCAAGCACAATCCGGCCAACCCGCACTGGGCCGACCGCGACCGCTTCGTGCTGTCCAACGGACACGGCTCGATGCTGCTCTATTCGCTGCTCCATCTGTCCGGCTACGACGTCACCCTGCAGGACCTGCAGAACTTCCGTCAGCTGCACTCGCGCACACCGGGCCACCCGGAACTGGGCTACACCCCGGGCGTGGAGACCACCACCGGCCCGCTCGGCCAGGGTTTGGCCAACGCCGTGGGCATGGCGATCGCCGAGCGCACCCTGGCGGCGCAGTTCAACCGCCCAGGCCATACCGTGATCGACCACCACACCTACGTATTCCTGGGTGACGGCTGCCTGATGGAAGGCATTTCCCACGAGGCCTGCTCGCTGGCCGGCACCCAGGGTCTGGGCAAGCTGGTCGCCTTCTACGACGACAATGGCATCTCCATCGACGGCGAGGTCGAGGGCTGGTTCACCGACGATACCGCCAAGCGCTTCGAGGCCTACGGCTGGCACGTGGTGCCCAACGTCGACGGCCACAAGCCCGAGGAGATCAAGGCTGCCATCGAGATGGCACGCACTCACGACGACCGCCCCAGCCTGATCATCTGCAAGACGGTCATCGGCTTCGGCGCCCCCAACAAGCAGGGCACCGAGTCCTGCCACGGCGCGCCGCTGGGCGACGACGAGATCGCCGCGGCGCGCCAGCAGCTGGACTGGCCGCATGCGCCCTTCCATGTCCCGGAAACGCTCTACAGCGCCTGGGACGCCACCGAGCGCGGCGCCGAGCGCGAGGCCGACTGGAACACCCGCTTCGAGCGCTACCAGGCCGAGTATCCGGAACTCGCCAGGGAGCTCAGCCGCCGCCTCAAGGGCGAACTGCCCAGCCCGCTGTCCAGCGAAAAGCTCATCCAGGACACACAGGAAAAGGCCGAGACCCTTGCCAGTCGCAAGGCCTCGCTGGCCTGCCTCAACGAGCTCGGCCCGCAGCTGCCCGAACTGCTCGGCGGCAGCGCCGACCTGGCCCCCTCCAACCTGACCTTCTGGAAGGGCGCCCGCGCCATCAACCGCGACCATCACGACGGCAACTACCTGCACTACGGGGTACGCGAGTTCGGCATGGGCGCAATCATGAACGGCATCAGCGCCCACGGCGGCTTCATCCCCTACGGCGCCACCTTCCTGACGTTCATGGAGTACATGCACAACGCGGTACGCATGGCCGCGCTGATGAACCGCCAGGCGATCTACGTGTTCACTCACGACTCCATCGGCCTGGGCGAGGACGGCCCCACCCACCAGCCGATCGAGCAGTTGAGCGCACTGCGCTCGACGCCCAACCTGTCGACCTGGCGCCCGTGCGACGCCACCGAGACCGCCGCCGCCTGGCATTCCGCCCTGCATCGCCGCGGCGCCCCCACAGCCCTGGTACTGTCCCGCCAGAATCTCGCCGCCCAGCAGCGCGACAAGCAGCAGCTGGCCGACATCCAGCGCGGCGGTTACGTCCTCAAGGACAGCGACGACCCGGCCGAAGCAGTACTCATCGCCACCGGCTCCGAGGTCGATCTGGCGATACAGGCCGCCGACGCCCTCGAGGCCAAGGGCAAGGCCATCCGCGTGGTGTCGATGCCGTCGACCGACACCTTCGACGCCCAGCCGCAGAGCTACCGCGACAGCGTGCTGCCGCCGGCCCAGCGCAAGCGGCTGGCCATCGAGGCCAGCCACCGTGTCTACTGGTACAAGTACGTGGGTCTGGATGGCCGCATCATCGGCATGAACAGCTTCGGCGAGTCCGCTCCGGCGGGCGACCTGTTCAAGTACTACGGCTTCACCGTCGACAACATTGTCGCCGAGGTCGAGGCGCTGCTCGCGGAATAAAGACGGACTTCCAGAACCCGGTGCAGAGTGCCGGGGGCAAGGCGAAGAGAGGGTCCTTTGCCATGGCCGGAAAATGTTCCTTTCCATTCCGGCATTTCCGCCATCCATGGCGGTCAGATGGCAAAGGTAGCGCCCAAGGAAGGGTTCACAGCGCCCTCGTAACGCCTTGCCACCGGGAACGCCTGCTTCGTTTGTCAGGTTGGAAAGCAACGCAACAGGGGGGCACGGCCATCAGCCGTGCCCCCCTGTTGTTTCAGGCCCACTGTTTCAGGCCACTGAACCGCGGGTGCGTCAGGCCACGGTCACGTCCTTCGCCAGATAGACGTCCTGAATGGCGTTGAGCAGCTCGACGCCCTCCTTCATCGGCTTCTGGAACGCCTTGCGACCGGAGATCAGGCCCATGCCGCCGGCACGCTTGTTGATCACCGCGGTGCGCACCGCCTCGCCGAGGTCGGAGTGCCCCTTGGAGCCGCCGCCCGAGTTGATCAGCCCGATGCGCCCCATGTAGCAGTTGGCCACCTGATAGCGCGCCAGGTCGATGGGGTTCTCGGAGGTCAGCTCATCGTAGACCTTGTCATGGGTGTGGCCGAAGCCCACCGCCCGGTAGCCGGCATTGGTCTCGGCCAGCTTCTGCTTGACGATGTCCGCCTTGAGGGTGGCCGCCAGATGGATCGCCTGGCCGGTCAGGTCCGAGGCCACGTGATAGTCGGTGCCATCCTTCTTGAACGCCGGGTTGCGCAGGTAGGCCCACAGCACCGTGACCATGCCCAGTTCATGGGCACGCTCGAAGGCCTCGCTGATCTCCTCGATCTGACGCCGGCTTTCCGGCGAGCCGAAGTAGATGGTCGCGCCGACCGCCACGCAGCCCATGGCGTGCGCCTGCTCGACCTGGGCGAACAGCGTCTGGTCGTAGAGCGCCGGGTAGGTCAGCGTCTCGTTGTGGTTGAGCTTGAGCATCATCGGGATCTTGTGGGCATAGCGCCGCGCCACCGATGACAGCACCCCCAGCGTCGAGGCCACGCAGTTGCAGCCGCCCTCGATCGCCAGCTCGATGATGTTGGCCGGGTCGAAGTAGAGCGGGTTGGGCGCGAAGGAGGCGCCGGCGGAGTGCTCGATACCCTGGTCGACCGGCAGGATGCTCACGTAGCCGGTGCCGCCCAGCCGGCCGTGATTGAAGATCGACTGGAGGTTGCGCAGCACGTGCGGGCTGCGATCGGTATCGGTCATCACCCGATCGATGAAATCCGGCCCCGGCAGGTGCAGGGTGTCCCGGGGAAAGCCCCGGCAGGTATGGTTGAGCAGGCTGTCAGCCTCGTCACCCAGCAGCTTGGCGATATCCGTCATGATCTTGCGCTCCTCCCTAGAGAGTGGTCCTTGCAATACCCGCGATCGCGGGGTCCATCCGCCCATCTTGACGTCTCGCGCGAGCGCTTTCCAGTCTGGAAGGCCCGGCGGTCACCCCGCATCGGGCGTTCGCCGGACCCACCAGGCGTAGACCAGCCCGGCCACCATCAGGGTGGCGGCGAAGGCATAAATGCCCACCGAGATGCCGCTGCCGACCAGGATGCTCCAGTCGCCGCCGGAAATCGCCAGGGCACGGCGCAGGTTGAACTCCATCTCCCCGCCCAGCAGCAGCCCCAGCACCACCGGCACGGCCGGCATGTGCAGCTTGCGCAGCCCATAGCCCAGCACGCCGAAGGCCAGCATGACGTAGAGATCGAAGGGGCTGTTGTTGAGCGAGTAAACGCCCACGAACGCCACCAGGATCACCACCGGCATCAGCAGCCACGAGGGCGCCCGCAGCACCCGGGCAAACAGCCCGACCAGCGGCACGTTGAGCACCAGCAGCATGACGTTGCCGATGAACAGCGCCGCCACCAGTCCCCACACCATGTCGGGCTGCTGATCGAACAGCAACGGCCCCGGCGTGATGTTCATGGACAGCAGCAGCGCCAGCAGGATGGCCGTGGTCCCGCTGCCCGGAATGCCCAGCGACAGCATGGGAATCAGCGCACCGCCGGCGGCGGCATTGTTGCCGGCCTCGGGGGCCGCCACGCCCCGCGGGTCGCCGTTGCCGAAATCACCCTGGCGCCCCAGCCAGCGCTTCTCCAGCGTGTAGGAGAGAAAACTGCCCAGCGAGGCCCCGGCGCCCGGCAGCACCCCGGCGATGAAGCCGATCAGCGAGCCGCGGGCGATGGTCGCCTTGCACGCCCCGGCGCGGCGCATGCCGGGGATCGCCGAGCCCAGCTCGCGGCTGGCGCCGGTGGTCTGGTGGCGATCCTCGAGGAACAGCAGGCATTCCGAGATGGCGAACAGCCCCACCAGCGCGGCGATGAAGTCGATGCCGTCGTACAGCTCGTACCAGCCGAAGGTGTAGCGTGACACCCCGCTCGCCGGGTCGAGCCCCACGGTGCCCAGCAGCAGGCCCAGGCAGGCGGCCAGCAGGCTCTTGGTGAAGCTGCCGCTGGTCACGCCGCCGATGGTGGCGAAGGCCAGCATGAACAGCGCGAAGTACTCGGCGGGGCCGAAGCGGATGGCAAACCCCACCAGCAGCGGCGCGAAGAGTGTCAGACCGATGGTCGCCACGGTGGCGCCGACGAAGGAGGCCACGGCGGACAGACCCAGCGCCTCGCCGCCGCGCCCCTTGAGGGCCATCGGATAGCCGTCGAGGGTGGTCATCATCGCCGGCTCGTCGCCGGGGATGTTGAGCACGATCGAGCTGATGCGCCCACCGTACATGGTGCCGTAATAGACGCTCACCAGCAGGATCAGCGCAGCGGTGGGCGACAGGCCGAAGTTGAACGCCAGGGGGATCAGCAGCGCCACGCCGTTGACCGGCCCCAACCCCGGCAGGGCCCCGATCAGCGTACCCACGGCACAGCCGATCAGTGCCAGGAACAGGTTCTGGGGTTCGAGAGCGACCGCGAACCCGTGCAGCAGAAAGCCGAGAATATCCATGTCATGCCCGCTCTCAGACGCCAAGCCCGGGGATGTCGGGCAACGGAATGCCCAGCGCGAACTCGAACAGCAGATACAGGATGACGGTCAGCGACGCGCCGCTGGCCAGGGCCTGCCGCCAGGCAGCATCGAACAGGCGCATCAACAGCACGCTGCCGACCAGCGTCGCCGGCAGGAAGCCCCAGGGTTCGAGAAAGGTGGCGTAGCCGCCCAGCAGCACCAGCAGCCCGGCCTGGCGCAGCAGCGCCGCGCGCCCGGGCCAGCGCGCATTGATGCCGGGGCGAATCAGCAGGTACAGCGCGAGCAGCCCCAGGGGGACGCAGACCAACCGCGGAAACACATCCGGCCCCACCGCCTGGCGAAAGCCGGTCACGAAGGTCCGGGCATGCCACCAGGCCGCCACCGCCAGCAGCACGAGCACGGCCCCGGCGATGCGATCGCCGAGGGCCGAGGCGTGAGACGAGGGGGGAGACACGTCCGCCGTCACTGGATGACCCCGATCTCCCGGGAGATGCTTTCGACCTTGTCGGCCGTGTCACGCACGAAGGTGTTGAACTCGTCGCCGCCGCGCCACAGCGGCACCAGGCCGTTGCGCTCGGCGACCTGCTTCCACTCCGGCGAATCGTAGAGCGTCTTCAGGGTGTCGACCATCGACTGGTAGTCGGCATCCGAGACATCACCGCCGGTATAGAAGCCGCGCCAGTTGTAGCCGGTCACGTCATAGCCCTGGGACACCGCCGTGGGCAGATCCTCGAAGGGCGGCGCCAGCGGCTTGTCGGCGAGCACGGCCAGCACCCGGACATCGCCCGACTTGATGAAGCCCGCGATCTCGCCCAGGTCCGTGGACACGGCGTCGACGTGCCCGCCCATCATCTGGGTCACGGCGGGGCCGCCGCCATCGAACTGCACCCAGCGCACGCTGCCGATCTGGTCATCGGGCAGTCCCGCCGCCTCGGCGAGCATCAGCGCACGGATATGGTCCCAGCCACCGACCCCGCTGGAACCGGCCATGACCACCGAGGAAGGGTCGTCGACCATCGCCTCGAGCAGGCCGTCGAGGGACTGGTAGGGGCTGTCGTCATCGACCAGCACCACGCCCACGTCGGTGCCCAGCATGCCCAGCCAGCGCATGGTATCGACGCCGCCGGGGTAGCGCCCCTGGGCGATCTGGGTGATCCCCACGGTGCTGGTGGCCACGATCAGGTCGCTGTCGTCGGCGCGCTTGCCGGCGACGTTGGAAAACGCCACCGCCCCGACCCCGCCGGGCATGTTGACCACCTTCACGGGGTTGTCGACCAGGTCGAGATCGTAGAGCAGCTTGCCGACACTGCGGCAGGTGAAGTCCCAGCCGCCGCCCGGGTCGGCCGGGGCAATGCACTCGCTGATGGGCAGCGCCTGGCTCGGCGTGCTGACGCTCAGGCCCAGCCCGAGCAGGGCCGCGGCGGCGACGGTGTGGAGAGATCGTGGAGAGATAGCCATATTGTTGTTCCTTGTGTCGGTGTCATCTCGTGGACGCTGGAATGTCGAGGGCTCCGATCACGCCCTCGTCGTGCAGTGCCTGGATTGCCGCTTCATCAAGCCCCAGCCCGGCCAGAATCTCGCGGGTGTGTTCCCCCAGGGCCGGCACATGACGGTAGATCGCGGCCGGCGCCTCGCTCATCTTCACCGGGAAGCCGGTGGTCGGCACCCGGCCGTGTTCGCCCTGGTCGAGCTCCAGACGCATCTGCTGGGCCTGAACCTGCGGATCGTCGAAGGTCTCGCGCAGGCTGTGGACGCGCCCGCAGGGCACCCCGGCCGCGTTGAGGTGATCGATCCATTCGGTCACGCGGCGCGTGCCGATGACCGCGTTGAGCCGTTCGCGCAATTCCTCGCGATGGGCCATGCGCCGGGCATTGTCGGCGAAGCGCGAATCCTCCAGCAGCTCGAGGCAGCCCAGCGCCCGCAGCAGGCGCTCGACCATGGCATCGTTGCTGGGCGCGATCGCCACGTCGCCGTCACTGGCCTTGAACAGGCCGTAGGGGTAGACCATCGGGTGGTCGTTGCCGGTGCGCGCCGGCACCTTGTCGGTGGCGAAATACTCGGCGGCGAGGTAGCCCATCATGCTGATCAGGCCGTTGGTCAGGGCGGTCTCGACGATGTCGCCCTGGCCGGTGCGTTCGCGGCGCACCAGCGCGGCACAGATACCGAAGGCCAAGTTCTGGCTGGCGACCATGTCGCTGAGCGGCGGCGCGGCGCGCATGGGCTCGCCATCGGCCGGACCGTTGACGCTCATGAAGCCGCTCATGGCCTGGGCGATGAAGTCGTAGGCCGGGCGGTCGCGATACGGCCCCTCGGAACCGAAGCCGTTGATGCGCCCCACTACCAGCCGCGGAAAACGCTCGCGCAGCGTGGCGTCGTCCAGTCCTATCTTGCCCAGCACACCGGGACGAAAGTTCTCGACCAGCACATCGGCATCCTCGAGCAGCCGCCAGAGGATCGCCTTGCCGCGTTCGCTGCGCAGGTCCAGCGTCAGCGAGCGCTTGTTGCGGTTGAACTGGGCGAAGTACCAGCTGAACCCCTTGACCTTGTTGCCCTGGGAGCGCACCACGTCGCCGCGCTGCGGCGGCTCGATCTTGATGACGTCGGCGCCGTGATCGCCGAGCATCTGGGTACAGAAGGGGCCGGAGATCACCCGAGTGAGGTCGATGACGCGAATGCCCTCGAGGGAGCCGGCGGTTGTCCGGGATGCCTCCATGATGCCTACCCCCGGGCCGTGGCGACGCTGCCGCCGTCGCTGAGCGCAAGCCGCGGGCCGGCCCTGGAGACCTGCGCGGGCAGCGCCCGCCCCATCAGCCGCGAGGCAAGTCCGGACGCCTCGATCAGGGTCGGCAGGTCGATGCCGGTGTCGATGCCCATCTCGGTGAGCAGATAGACCAGATCCTCGCTGGCGATGTTGCCGGTGGCCCCCGGCGCGAAGGGACAGCCGCCCAGCCCGCCGATAGAACTCTCGTAGCGGCTGACGCCGAGCGACAGCCCCTGCATCACGTTGGCCAGGCCGATGCCGCGGGTGTTGTGGAAGTGCAGGGTCGGCGACAGGGAAGGCGCCACCTCGCGCAGGTGGCGAATGCGTTCCGTGACCAGCGGCGGCGTCGCCATCCCGGTGGTGTCGCCCAGCGAGACATGGCGTGCGCCGAGATCGGCGAAGGCACGAGCGATGTCGCCGACCGCGGCGACATCGACATTGCCTTCGAAGGGGCAGCCGAAAGCCGTGGCGATGGCGCCGCGCAGCTCGACGCCACTGCCGTCGAGAAGGCGTGCCACGTCCGCGAAGCCCGCCAGTGAGGCGGCGATGTCGCGATTGACGTTCTTGGCGTTGTGGGTCTGCGAGGCCGACACGAACAGCACCACCGAGTCGACGCCGGCGGAAAGCGCGCGCTCGGCGCCGCGCACGTTGGGGACCAGCGCCGACCAGTGCACGCCCCGGACATCGTCCAGCGCCGCCACCAGTTCCGCCGCATCGGCCAGCGCGGGGACGGCCCGCGGGCTGACGAACGAGGTCAGCTCGAACTCGCGGACGCCGGCCGCCACCAGCGCACGCACCAGCGCCACCTTGTCCTCGGTACTCAGATGTTTCGCTTCGTTCTGCAGGCCATCGCGGAGCCCGACCTCGGTGACATTCACCCGAGAGGGCATCGGCGGGTACTGATCCATGGCAGGCGCGACCTCGTGAAACCGGATTGCCGTTGGTTACACGAGCCTACCCTTGCCAAGCCGCGTCGCAAAAGCGCGACTTTGGTCGTTCGTGACAGCCCCGGAACCCTGGACTACGCCACGCTGCCCGCCACCCTGTTCTCACACCTCGCCGCTCACTCCTCGGCCAGTGCCGGCAGCAGTACCTTCAGCTTGCCGGACCTGGTAAAGAGCGGGTGTTGCGCCCCCAGACCAGCCGTTCCAACTTCTACGGATGAGACGGCGACGTCGCTGTTCACTCCTCGGCCAGCGCCGGCAACAGCACCTTCAATTTCCGGGTCAGGGTGTTGCGCCCCCAGCCCAGCAGCTCGGCGGCCTCACCCTTGCGCCCGCCGGTGTGCTTGAGCGCGGTCTCGATGAGGATGCGCTCGAAGTCCGGCACCGCCTCTTCCAGCAGGTGGGTGTGGCCGGCGGCCAGGGCGCGGTCGGCCCACTCGCGGAAGGCACCACGCCAGTCGCCGCCGGCGGCTTCGGTACCCTCGACGTCGCGCAGCTCCGGCGGCAGGTCGTCGACGAGTACCTCGCGGCCCGAGGCCATCACCGTCAGCCAGCGGCAGGTGTTCTCGAGCTGACGCACGTTGCCGGGCCAGGCCAGCCGGGTGAGATGCTGCTCGGCCTCGCGGGTCAGCACCTTGGGTTCGGTGGCCAGTTCCCTGGCGGCTTCGGCGAGGAAGTGCTGGGCCAGCCGCGGGATGTCCTCGCGCCGTTCGGCGAGCCGCGGCAGATGCACGCGAATCACGTTGAGACGATGGAACAGGTCCTCGCGGAAGCGGCCGTCCTCGACCAGTTTCTCAAGGTTCTGGTGGGTGGCAGCGATGATCCGCACGTCGACCTTGACCGGGGTGTGGCCGCCGACACGATAGAACTCGCCGTCGGCCAGCACGCGCAGCAGGCGGGTCTGGGTATCGGGCGGCATGTCGCCGATCTCGTCGAGGAACAGCGTGCCGCCGTCGGCCTGCTCGAAGCGCCCGCGGCGCTGCGCCGAGGCGCCGGTGAAGGCGCCCTTCTCGTGACCGAACAGCTCGGACTCCATCAGGTCCTTGGGGATCGCCGCCATGTTCAGGGCGATGAACGGGTTCGCCTTGCGCGGGCTGTGCTGGTGCAGCGCCTGGGCGACCCGTTCCTTGCCGGTCCCCGACTCGCCGTTGATCAGCACGGTGATGTGCGACTGCGAGAGCCGCCCGATGGCGCGGAACACCTCCTGCATCGCCGGCGCCTCACCGATGATCTCGGCAGTCAGCCCCTCCGGCGCGCTGGCCGGCGCCTGGCGCTCGCGAGCATGCGCCACGGCGCGGCGCACCAGCGCCAGCGCCTCATCGACATCGAAGGGCTTGGGCAGGTACTCGAAGGCGCCACCCTGGTAGGAAGCCACCGCGCTGTCCAGGTCGGAATGCGCGGTCATCACGATCACCGGCAGGTCCGGATGACTCTCGCGCAGCCGTGCCATCAGGTCCAGGCCATCCAGCCCCGGCATGCGGATATCGGTGAGCAGCACGTCCGGCGGCTGGCGCAGCAGGCTTTCCAGCGCGGTGTCGGCGCGGTCGAAGCTGGTCACGTCCAGGTCGGGCTGGGCCAGGGCGCGCTCCAGCACCCAGCGAATGGCACGGTCGTCGTCGACGATGACGATACGAGCGGCGTCGGTCATAAAGCCCTCCAGCGGGTAACAGTGGGGGCGCCTCCGGCGCAGGTCACGAGAGGCGCACCGGCGGCGCGATGGGACGCCGGCCGGTTCATGCGGAACACGCCAGCGGGATCAGCAGGCGGAATTCCGTGCAACCGGGCTGCGAGTCGCACTCGACCAGTCCCTGGTGCTGGTGCAGGATCGACTGGGCGATCGACAACCCCAGCCCGCTGCCCTCGGCACGTCCCGAGACCATCGGATAGAACAGCGTCTCCTGGAGCGCGGGGGGAATCCCGGGGCCGTTGTCGATCACCGCCACCTCACAGACCAGCCGATGGCGCTCGGCGCCCAGGGTGAACTGGCGCCGGGCCCGGGTACGCAGCGTCAGGCGTGGCGCGTCGACGGCGCTCTCCTCCAGGGCCTGCACGGCGTTGCGGGCGACGTTGAGCACCGCCTGGATCAGCTGCGCCTCGTCGCCGTGCAGGTCCGGCAGGCTGGGGTCGTAGTCGCGTGCATAATCGACCCGCGGGTGCTCGGCCTCGAGCAGCGCCCGTACCCGCTCGAGTACCTTGTGGATGTTGAGCGGCTCGTGCCCGGCGGGGCGATTGGGGCCGAGCATGCGGTCGACCAGGTCACGCAGACGGTCGGCTTCCTCGACGATCACCCGGGTAAACTCGGCCAGCTGCGGGTCCGGCAGGTCGCGCTCGAGCAGCTGGGCGGCACCGCGGATGCCGCCCAGCGGATTCTTGATCTCGTGGGCCAGCCCCCGCGAGAGCACCTTGATGGTCTCCTGACGGGTGATCAGCGCCTCCTCCCGGGAGATACGTATCAGCCGGTCGCGGGGCTCGATCTCGAGCAGCAACTCCCGGTCCGACAGCGGCGTGGCCGTGAAGTCCACCGTGACCGGTTCCGTCCCGGCGGGCAGCAGTACGGCCTCACGCTGGGTAAAGGGATGCCGGGCCTCCAGCGCCTTGGTCAGCACCGCCGCGATGGCGCCGCCGTCGCCTTCCAGACAGTCCAGGCGTGTGCCCCTGACCCGGCTCTCGCTGACCGCCAGCAGCGCCTCGGCGGCCGGGTTCAGCCAGCGTACGCGCAGGGCGTCGTCCAGATAGACGACGGCGGTGGTCAGGTTCTCCAGCAGGCGTTGATACATGGGCGCTCTCCCGTGCGGGATGTGTCACGACAAGGACTGCAAGAAGCGCGCCATGCCGGGAAACCCGGCATTCAGCGGGATGAACGCCGATGGCGCGCCCCTTGACGCACCATTATGGTGCATTTGCTCGTGCAGGGCTGTGCCAAGGTGGCGAAATCGGTGTGTCGAGTGTGGTGAACAGCAAGCCGCCGCTCAGGGCGACCGGGCGGGATTGTTGGGGTTGGCAGGCAGATGGACGCTGGCGCGCTGCACGTAGAGGGTCACCGGCGCACTGCGATGGCGCACCCGGCCCTGGGCGTCGAGCAGCTCCGCCTGCAGGGTGTGCTCGCCACGCACCAGATCCGTGAGCATGAACACGCGCGCGTGCAGCGCCGACTGGCTGACCCGGCCATCGACGAGCAGGCGGACCTTGTGGTCCGGCCGCAGGGCGGGCTCGATGGCCAGCGCCACCTGCACGTTGCCGGCGGCGCCGGTAGGCAGCGTCTCGCCATCCTCGGGCTGTTCGATGCGGAAGGTGGTGTAGGGCATGAACGGCGTGTCGGCACTCGCCGGTTGCCGGGCCGTTTCGCGCTCGACATCACGCGCCGCGGGTTCGCGCACGGGGGCGGATGGCAGCACGCTCAGCGGCTCCAGCTCGACACGCTCGCCCTGTTCCACCGGTCGGTCGGTGAAGACCGCATTGCCCTGGGCATCGGTGGTGCGATAGACGCTGGCCGCCGAAACGACGCTCGGTGCCGCACCCGCTACTAGGCAGACGGCCAGCAGCATGGCCGGCAGGCAGCGGTTCATGGGAGCCCTCCTTGATGGCGTGACGACACGGCCGCGTGTCTCGTCCGAGTGTAACGCAAACAAAGAGCCCGCCGATTGGCGGGCTCCATGTCGCGACACGCCCGGCGCACCGCGCCGGCCGGAGGCGGGATCAGCAGCTGTAGTAGAGGTCGAACTCCACCGGATGCGTCGCCATGCGCAGGCGCTGGACGTCTTCTTCCTTGAGCTCGATGTAGGCATCGATCATGTCGTCGGTGAACACGCCGCCTTCGGTGAGGAAGGCCCGGTCGTTGTCCAGGGCTTCCAGGGCCTGATCGAGGCTGTTGGCCACGGTCGGCACCTGCTTGCCCTCTTCCGGCGGCAGGTCGTAGAGGTTCTTGTCCATCGCGTCGCCGGGATGGATCTTGTTCTTGATGCCGTCGATGCCCGCCATCAGCATCGCCGCGAACGCCAGGTAGGGGTTGGCGGTCGGGTCGGGGAAGCGAGCCTCGACGCGCTTGCCCTTGGGGCTGGCGGTGTAGGGGATGCGGATCGACGCGGAACGGTTGCGCGCGCTGTAGGCGAGCATGACCGGCGCCTCGAAGCCCGGCACCAGACGCTTGTAGGAGTTGGTGGAGGCGTTGGTGAAGGCGTTCAGGGCCCGCGCGTGCTTGATGATGCCGCCGATGTAGTACAGCGCCATCTCGGACAGGCCGGCGTACTCGTCACCGGCGAACTGGTTGGTGCCGTCCTTCCAGAAGGACTGGTGGACGTGCATGCCGGAGCCGTTGTCGCCGACGATCGGCTTGGGCATGAAGGTCGCGGTCTTGCCGTAGGCGTGGGCCACGTTGTGGACCACGTACTTCAGCTGCTGGACCTCGTCGGCCTTCTTGACCAGGGTGTTGAACTTCACGCCGATCTCGTTCTGGCCGGCGTTGGACACCTCGTGGTGATGGACTTCCACCGCCTGGCCGATCGCCTCCAGGGTGTTGCACATCGCGCTGCGGATGTCGTGGAAGCTGTCCACCGGCGGTACCGGGAAGTAGCCGCCCTTGACCCGCGGGCGGTGACCCAGGTTGCCGCCTTCCACGCTGGTGGAATCGGTGGCCCAGGCGCCTTCCTCGGAGGTGATCTTGTACATCGCACCCTGGAGGTCGGTCTTCCAGTGCACCTCGTCGAAGATGAAGAATTCCGGCTCCGGGCCGAAGAAGGCAGTATCGCCCAGGCCGGTGGACTGCAGGTAGGCCTCGGCGCGCTTGGCGATGGAGCGCGGGTCGCGCTCGTAGCCCTGCATGGTGGCCGGCTCGATGATGTCGCAGCGCAGCACCAGGGTGGCGTCCTCGGTGAACGGGTCGAGGAAGCCGGAGCCGTCCTCCGGGCGCAGGATCATGTCGGACTCGTTGATGCCCTTCCAGCCTTCGATGGAGGAGCCATCGAACATCTGGCCGTTCTCGAAGAACTCTTCATCGACGGCGCCGGCCGGAATCGTGACGTGCTGCTCCTTGCCCTTGGTGTCGGTGAAGCGCAGGTCCACCCACTTGACGTCGTGTTCTTCGATCAGGGCGAGTGTCTTCTCAGACATGATGTCCTCCACAAATGAGCCGATAGCTCGAATCGATGGCTTGCGTGTCCAGCGTCGTTGTAGCACGCCGCTTCAGGATTGCCCATGACGTGCCGTTCTGGCAAACGAAATGCAGACACCGTGCCAAAATGGCGCACCATTTATCGCTATCGTCGCAAGCCAATGAAATTCCGCCATAAAAGGCGACGCTGACAGTCTCGCCGAATAATGAAAGCGGTGATCCCAGTGTGGTCGGCATTTTTCACCGTCGACCTAATGCACCACAAAAGGTCATCAATTTTCATTGATGCACCATATCAGTGCATGCGCCTAAGATGGCGAAAACCCGGACGATCAATGGAGCATCTCAACCATCGACGGAGGGAAAAACCACCCGCGAATCGCCACAAAATCAGCAGGCTGCAAGTTGATACCCTTTGAAACCACCGGCTACGCTTTATTACAAACAACGCGCGGGACGGCAGGGCACGCTGACAAACCACTACCGAGCGCCAAGGGCGCGGTGCTTCGGGCGGCCGGCGACACGGCAACCGGTCGGCACCGTCACTGGACCGCCATTATGCATTCCTACAGTGTCATCCTTGACGCCCGCCGCGGTCATGCACGCCTGGGGCGCTGCCTGGCCGGCCTCGCGCGGGACTTCGGCCAGACGCCCACCCGTCACGAGATCTGGCTGCTCGTCGACAAGTCTCGCAGTCGCATCGAGCGGCTGGCCGAGGCACACGGCGCCCGGCTGCTGTTGCTGCCCGACCGGCCCCGAGGCCAGCGCCTCAATATCGTGGCCAATCGCAGCCAGGCCGACGTGCTGGCGTTTCTCGATCCGGCGACCGACCCACCCCCGGGCTGGCTGGCCCTGGTCGACCAGGCCCTGGCGTCGCAGTGGGACGTCGTCGCGCTGATCAGCGACGGCTGGCTCACCACTCACTGGCTGGCACGCCTGCCGGGCGGTGGCGGGCGGATTCGGCTGCTGGCGATGCGCCACAGCTGGTTCGAACGGGTCGGCGGCTTCGACCCGGATCTGGAAGGCACGGCCGAACGCGACCTGCTGGCCCGCCTGCGCGCCTGCCATGCCAGCGTGCTGCAGCGGCGCATGGGAGACGGCCAGCGCTCGGCAGGATGAGCGGTGCCGATGCCGGGGCTTGGGATAGACTGAGGGAACACGGAGGTGTCGCGCGCCGGACGCGCGGGGAGGGAAAACGCCATGAACGGCCTGGATATGGCTCAGGACCTGGCCTGCCGTCTGCGCGGCCACTGGCGGCGCAGCCAGGCGGAGCCCCTGTGGGGACGCAGCGCGATCCTCGTGCTGCCCCGCGTGCTGCCCAGCGATGCCGAGGCCCG
The DNA here is from genome assembly GCF_055145905.1 of Modicisalibacter sp. Lineage (NCBI taxonomy): Bacteria > Pseudomonadati > Pseudomonadota > Gammaproteobacteria > Oceanospirillales > Halomonadaceae > Modicisalibacter > Modicisalibacter sp. Next base: position 52,471 of record NZ_JBSREH010000013.1, read on the forward strand.
GCTGCCGCATCGCGCCGCGTGGTGTCTGGGGCGCGAGAGCCTGGAGCGGCTGCTGCTCAACCTCAGCGACATCGCCCGGCTGGTCTGCCTGGGCACGGCGCTGCAGCCCCATCATGACCCGCAGGCCCGCATCACCCTGACCTTCGACGCCGGCTGGCGCAGCACCCTGGACGTGGCCATGCCGCTGCTCGCGCACTACGCCATCCCCGCCAGCGTGTTCCTGAGTACCGGATGGCTGCGTCATCCGCGCGGCAGCTGGCGCCTCACCATCGGCGAAGGCCTGTGGGAAGGGCGCGACGCCCGGCGCATCCACGACACGCTGGCCGATGCGGGCCTGCCCCGGCCACCCCTGCCACCGGCGAGCCCCGACACCGCCTACAGCCGCGCCCTGGCCCGCTACCTGACCCAGCTCGAAGGGCTGGACGCACGCCGCCTCGCCGCCGTGGCCGACTACCTGCACAACGAGCTGGGCCACGCGCCCCACAACCTCGACCCCTTCAGCATCCGCCGGCTGGAACACGAAGGGCTGGTGCGTTTCGGCGGGCGCGGCGTGGGTCTGAGCGACCTGGAACCGCTCGACGATGACGCCGTACGCCGCCAGGTGAAGGGCGCCCGCCGGGAACTCGCCCGGCTGTGTCGCGAGCCGCTGCCGATCTTCGCCTACCCCGACCGGCAGCCTTCCCCGCGCCTGCAGCGGCTCGTCAGCCAGTGCGGCGTCAGCCTGGCGCTGGCCGGGCAGGGTGGCTGGCTGTCGCCACGCAGCGACCCGCTTGCCCTGCCCCGCATCCCGCTGACCCAGCCGCTGGCGCAGAGCCCCGGGCGGCTGTTCGACTACCTGCTCGGACAGCTGTGAGCCCGAACACTCACGGCGACTGGTCCTGCTGGTTCTGCTCCATCATCTGGTAGAGCTGTTCGTGCATTTGCCGGGCGTTCTCCTGCATCTGGCGCCGCAGGCGGAAGATCTCCGCATAGACCTTGCCGGCCTGTTCCGGGTCCGCCTTGTCGTCCAGCGACAGCTCCCGCAGTCGCAGGCGCTGCTCCATCATCTTTTCCATCAGCGGCTGCTGCTCCTTGAAGAAGTCGCGCTGGATCTGGCGCAGCTCCTCGCGCTGGGGCCCCTGCAGCCACGCCGGATTGCCCATCATGCCGTGGCCGTACCAGCCGCCGGCCTCATCGTCATCGTCGTCCATCATGCCCGGGCCATAGCCCGCGCCATAACCGCCCATCATGCCCGGGCCCATGCCCGCGCCGTAGCCACCCATCATGCCCGGACCCATGCCCGCGCCGTAGCCGCCCATCATGCCGGGCCCCATGCCCGCGCCGTAGCCGCCCATCATGCCCGAGCCGTATCCACCGCCCCCCATCATGCCCGGCCCATAGCCGCCATGATCGAAGCGGCCGCCCTCGTTACCGTGGGCCAGTGCCAGGCCGGAGCCCAGTCCCAGCGACGCGGCCAGCAAGCCGCCCCAGAGCCATGCTTTCATCGATAACCTCCTCGCGAGTCGTCTCGAAAACGTGCCTCTCCAGACTAGAAAGAAGGGCGCCATGACGGCTTGACGGGGGTCAAGACAGCGACAAAGTGGTCGAAAGCCGCGGCGAATGGTGGCAGGGGCCGGGGGCTAGCCACTATAATGCGCCCCTTATTTCCCTGCAGGATCCCGTCGTGATCGAGAAACTTCGCAACATAGCCATCATCGCTCACGTCGACCACGGCAAAACCACCCTGGTCGACAAGCTCCTCCAGCAGTCCGGCACCCTGGACCGCAAGGCCGAGGGGCAGGAGCGCATCATGGACTCCAACGACCAGGAAAAGGAACGCGGTATCACTATCCTGGCCAAGAACACGGCGATCCGCTGGCAGGCACCCGACGACGAGGTCTATCACATCAACATCGTCGACACCCCGGGACACGCCGACTTCGGCGGCGAGGTGGAGCGCGTGATGTCGATGGTCGACTCGGTCCTGCTGCTGGTCGATGCCGTCGATGGCCCCATGCCGCAGACTCGCTTCGTCACCCAGAAGGCCTTCGATCAGGGCCTGAAACCGATCGTCGTGGTCAACAAGATCGACCGCCCCGGCGCCCGCCCCGACTGGGTGATCGACCAGATCTTCGACCTGTTCGACAACCTCGGCGCCTCCGACGAGCAGCTCGACTTCCCGATCATCTACTGCTCGGCGCTCAACGGCATCGCCGGCCATGAGCCGGACGCCCTCGCCGACGACATGACGCCGATGTTCCAGTCGATCATCGACATCGTCGAGCCGCCCAAGGTCGAGCTCGACGGCCCCTTCCAGATGCAGATCTCGGCGCTCGACTACTCCAGCTACGTCGGCGTCATCGGCCTGGGCCGCATCAAGCGCGGCAGCGTCAGCCCCAACCAGCAGGTCACGGTACTCACCAAGGAGGGCAAGAGCCGCCGCGGCAAGATCGGCCAGGTGATGACTCACATGGGCCTCGAGCGGGTGCAGACCGAGCAGGCGGAAGCCGGCGACATCATCTGCATCACCGGTATCGAGGATCTGGCGATCTCCGACACCCTGTGCGACCCGAACGCCGTCGAGGCGCTGCCGGCACTGACCGTCGACGAGCCCACCGTGTCGATGACCTTCCAGGTCAACGACTCGCCGTTCGCCGGCAAGGACGGCAAGTTCGTCACCAGCCGCAACATTCGCGACCGCCTCGAGCAGGAGCTGATCCACAACGTCGCGCTGCGCGTCGAGCAGGGCGAGTCGCCCGAGAAGTTCACCGTCTCCGGCCGCGGCGAGCTGCACCTCTCGGTGCTGATCGAGACCATGCGTCGCGAGGGCTACGAGCTGGCCGTGGGCCGTCCGGAAGTCATCATCAAGGAGATCGACGGCGTTCAGCAGGAGCCGTACGAAGAGGTCATCATCGACTGCGAGGAGCAGCACCAGGGCGCGGTGATGGAAGAGCTCGGCTACCGCAAGGGCGAGATGACCAACATGAACCCCGACGGCAAGGGGCGCGTGCGGCTCGACTTCATCATCCCCGCACGCGGGCTGATCGGTTTCCGCGGCCAGTTCCTGACCCTGACCTCGGGCACCGGCATCCTCACCAGCCGCTTCGACCACTACGGCGCGCTCAAGCCCGACGCCGCCATCGAACGGCGCAACGGCGTGCTGGTGTCGATGGTACCCGGCAAGGCCCTGGCCTACGCCCTCTACGCCCTGCAGGACCGCGGCAAGCTGATCATCGAGCACGGCACCGAGGTCTACGAAGGCATGCTGGTGGGCATCAACAACCGCGCCGACGACATGGTGGTCAACCCCACCAAGGCCAAGAAGCTCGACAACATGCGCGCCTCCGGCAACGACGAGAACATCGTCCTCACCCCGCCGGTGCGCTTCACCCTCGAGCAGGCGATCGAGTTCATCGACGACGACGAGCTCGTCGAGATCACGCCCAACCACATTCGTCTGCGCAAGAAACTGTTGACCGAGAACGAGCGCAAGCGCGCCCGCAAGAAGTAAGCACCACCTGCCTCACGACGAACCCGCCGGCGCCTCGCCCCGGCGGGTTTTTCGTTTCTTGATCTGCAACAGGTTTCGAAATCGTCCGGCGCACGACCGGGCCCGAAACTTGTCCCAGCGCAAATATCCACACAAATCGAAGGGCTATTGTTGCGGGGTTCATCCCGGCGGCGCGCCGTATCGCGCCGCCATGATCCACCGCTGTTCAGGAGACTCCGAGATGCGCACCCCTGCCCTGCTTTCCGCCGCCCTGCTCACCGGCGGCCTGATGACCAGCGCCACCGCCCTCGCCTACGGCCAGGGCGACCTGTTCACCCGCTTCGGTGTCGCCAAGGTCGACCCCAAGAGCGACAACGGCAACTTCAGCGACCTGGGGCTGGATGTCGACGTCGGCGACGACAGCGCCTTCGCCTTCACCCTCGGCTACCGCTTCACCGACACGCTGGGTATCGAGCTGCTCGCCGCCCAACCCTTCGAGCACGAGATCGCGCTCAACGGCGACAACCTCGCCTCCACCAAGCACCTGCCGCCGACCCTGACGCTGCAGTACTACCCGCTGGGCGGCACCGCCTCGCGCGTGCAGCCCTATCTCGGCGCCGGCATCAACTACACCCACTTCTCCGACGAGAGCCTCGATGTCGGCACGCTCAACCTCGACGACTCCTGGGGCGCCGCCGCCCAGGTCGGCGTCGACCTGCTGATCAACGAGCACTGGGCGCTCAACGCCGCCGCCTGGTACCTCGACATCGACAGCGACGCCACCGCCACCGTCGGCGGCGTGAACTACGACGCCAACGTCGAGATCGACCCGGTCGTGCTCATGGGCGGGCTCAGCTTCCGCTTCTGAGTCTTCAGGCCGCTCCGGCCGGCATGCCGGCCGGAGCGGCGCGCCACATCAGGGATGCGCCGCCGCGACGTTGACCCCGATCTCGTAGACCAGATCGCCGCCACGATCCGCGGTCATCAGCATCAGCACGACCCCCACCAGTCCCGCCACCGGCATGACCCAGGACAGCGCCCGGTTGAGGGCAATGCGCCGCCAGTAGACCACCGCCTGAACCAGGGTAAGCAGCCCGAACACGGTCAGGGTGGTCATCGCCAGCTCCTCGTGGGACTCGATGGGCGCCGCGGGGAAACCCTTCTCCCGGGCGATATCGAAGGCCGCATCGCCGAAGCCGGCCGCAACAAGGCCCCCGAGCGTGCCCAGCACCAGCAGCCACAGCGACGCCTTCTGCCAGCTTCGCCGTCGCTCGAACGTCTCCCCGCGCAACACCACCAGACACTGGCAGGCCACGGCCAGCAGCCAGAGCACGATGGGGAAATGAACCAGCATGGGGTGAATATGGGCCATCGACATCGGATACCTCCCGTTACCAGGGCGTGACCGCCGCACAGCCACGCATTAGCGTCCTTTCGCCACCTCAGCACAGCGCATGTGTCTTAACGCCGGCTTAACGACCGAATATCCGCCACCCCATGGGCGAGCCGCGAACAGCACGCTACCCTGACGGTAACCCCAACCCGCAACAGGAGTTTTGCATGCACAAGCACATCGAATGGGATTCCCCGGGCACCGGAAGCGTCAGCGCGCATTACGCCAAGGACCCCAACGACTACGGCGAGCCCCACCCCGGCAGCATCCTCACCGGCCGCTACCGCGGCGTCAGCGTGCGCGTTCGCGTCGAGGCCTACCGCGACGCCACCAGCATCGGCGAGGTGGTCGCCCTGATCGACCCCGACAGCGGCGAGCGCATGAAGAGCTTCGGCGATCTGGAGCTTGGCGACATGGTGCGCCTGCCCGACGACAAGCGGGCCTTTCAGCCGGCCGCCCCCGACGCCGACAGCTGAGACTCGGCACCCGCCCGTGTCAGGGCGCATGCTGAAACGCGGTGCCGGACGCACCGCGCTTCATCGGTCTGTTGTGTCGCGCGGTGCTGGTTACTCGAGCCAGCGACGAGACGCCGCCCGATTTCAGAGCCTCGTCGTGCCGCCCTTCGCGATGTGCTCGCCGCCTACCACAAGCTGCCCGATCGATTGGCAAAGCGCCCTGCGGCTTGACTACCTTGATTGGCGAATCCGCCAAACAGGAGACACCGATGGCCGATCTGGGAACCTGCGCCTGCGTGGGCTGCGAACACCAGGTCACCAGCGAGCAGAGCGCGATGAGCGAAGGCCAGGCCTTCTGCTGCTCGGCCTGCGCAGCCGGTCACCCCGACGGTATGTCCTGCATCCACGAGGGCTGCCCCTGCACCGAGCTCAACCGTCCGGCCGCCGGCGATCTGCCCCGCGACGGCGCCTGAGCCGAAACGCGTCGAAGAGGAAAACCGCACCCATCATTTCCGGCAAGGAGCGACCATGCAGAAACAAGCCCGTGTGGAACCGGTATTCGCCGCCCGTGACATGAACGAGAAGATCACCGGCTGGGTCGTGATCGACGAGAGCCAGCCCGACAACGAGAATGTCGTCTCCGAGCACGACACCCAGGACGAAGCGCTGCACGCCGCCGAGCGCTTCGAGAACGACGAGCACTGAACCTCTCAGCCCGCTCCGGCGGGCTGTCCGCCCTCGCCGAACGTCCCGCACCGGCTATACTCCACGAGCGGCATCCGCCGTCTTCGAGTACGCCCCCATGGCACTCAGTGTCATCACCTGCTTCGGCTTCCTCGCCTTGCAACTGCTGCTTCTCGCTCATATCGACCGACGGTTGAATGCCAGAACGCAAGCAACTGACGATTCCATCGAAACGTCTGCAAAAGGATCGGATCCTCAACCCTCTACACCGCCCGCCCCGATCAGGCGTGGATAGAAAAATGAGCGTCTTTTCCCTGTGTGGAAAGACGCTCGTATTCTCGAGACGTATTTTCCTACAGCAGGAACTGCTTTCTGGACTGTCTGGGCGGCAGCGAACGCAAACGATTATCCCCGCGCCTGCGGGGACCGGGCGGTGTTCTTGCGCGCCTTGCTGCGCAGCAGCGGGTTATCCCCGCATCTGCGGGGATCAGGCCTCGCGAACCTCGCGGCTCAGATGGGTGTTCGGGTTATCCCCGCGCCTGCGGGGATCGGACCTCGCGAACCTCGCGGCTCAGGTGGGTGTTCGGGTTATTCCCGCGCCTGCGGGGATCGGGCCGGTCGACCAGGTCAGGGCTTCGCCATGCACGGGTTATCCCCGCGCCTGCGGGGACCGGATCTCGTGCGGCAGCGCCTTCATCGACCCGTACGGCTTATCCCCGCACCTGCGGGGATCGGTCCACCATGGCCTTGAAGGCCAGGCCGAGGCGCGGGTTATCCCCGCGCCTGCGGGGATCGGACAACGAGCGCCTGAGCAACAGCTATCAGGATCGGGTTATCCCCGCGCCTGCGGGGATCGGGGCGGCTATCTGGTCATAACTCCGGGTCCAGTCGGGTTATCCCCGCGCCTGCGGGGATCGGTACCTCGATCTGTGGGACCGCGCCGCGGCGACCGGGTTATCCCCGCGCCTGCGGGGATCGGCATCACCTCGTTCTCGAAGCGCAGCTTCGCTGCGGGTTATCCCCGCGCCTGCGGGGATCGGTTTCTCGATCACCAGGCTGGTGGAGGAGATCCCGGGTTATCCCCGCGCCTGCGGGGATCGGATCCAGTCCGGCGCCCAGTCACTGCCGATGGGCGGGTTATCCCCGCGCCTGCGGGGATCGGCCGGAGAACGACATCACGCGCACCAAGGCCGACGGGTTATCCCCGCGCCTGCGGGGATCGGATCTCCATGTTCTCCTTGAACATGCCGAGATGCGGGTTATCCCCGCGCCTGCGGGGATCGGTAAGCTGCAGCTCGAGCTGATGAAGATGGCGCCGGGTTATCCCCGCGCCTGCGGGGATCGGCACACTATCGAACACAGCCCGCCTAGTGCGGGCGGGTTATCCCCGCGCCTGCGGGGATCGGCATTCAGCGGCTTCTCGCTCGCTGTAGTAACGCGGGTTATCCCCGCGCCTGCGGGGATCGGGACGCCTACGCAGAGGAACCGATGTCCCAGCCCGGGTTATCCCCGCGCCTGCGGGGATCGGATGGTGGCCCTAACCCATGGGTCTCCTGACTGCGGGTTATCCCCGCGCCTGCGGGGATCGGATCCTGACGCTGCTGGGCGAGATCGTCGGCGGCGGGTTATCCCCGCGCCTGCGGGGATCGGACAGTTAGTGACACAAGTCCTAGCGGAGCCGGCGGGTTATCCCCGCGCCTGCGGGGATCGGGACACGCTCAAGAAGAGCTACTGGAATGAACGCGGGTTATCCCCGCGCCTGCGGGGATCGGATCTGATTGATCGTCTCGAAGCTGGGAGACGTCGGGTTATCCCCGCGCCTGCGGGGATCGGTCCTGAGCGCACCATGCGAGAGGATTCCGTCGCGGGTTATCCCCGCGCCTGCGGGGATCGGTTCCCAGTGATGGCGTTGAATGCCTCAACAGCCGGGTTATCCCCGCGCCTGCGGGGATCGGAGAGCCACGGCATCAGCCGCAAGAGCGACGACCGGGTTATCCCCGCGCCTGCGGGGATCGGTATTCCCTGTCGCTGTGATCATCTGGCACGGGCGGGTTATCCCCGCGCCTGCGGGGATCGGCATCACCTCGTTCTCGAAGCGCAGCTTCGCTGCGGGTTATCCCCGCGCCTGCGGGGATCGGGGCGCGGTAATCCGCCGAGCGGAAGCGCGTGTCGGGTTATCCCCGCGCCTGCGGGGATCGGCCGGTGTGCAGCGCAGAGACCGGGGAGGACGACGGGTTATCCCCGCGCCTGCGGGGATCGGCTGCCGCTCGCTCCAGTTGCGTCATTTCGCTGCGGGTTATCCCCGCGCCTGCGGGGATCGGACACTCCAGCGTCCATTCCTCTGGCGCCATTCCGGGTTATCCCCGCGCCTGCGGGGATCGGACCTGACTCCATGACGTGGGCTCCGCATCAGGCGGGTTATCCCCGCGCCTGCGGGGATCGGCCGCCGGCACGTTTTGCGCGGCTGGCAGATTGCGGGTTATCCCCGCGCCTGCGGGGATCGGTACGCTTCGAGAATTTGGGACAGGGGGTGAGCCGGGTTATCCCCGCGCCTGCGGGGATCGGTTTTTTTCGAGGATGCCCTGGCTGTGGCACACCGGGTTATCCCCGCGCCTGCGGGGATCGGGAGCAGGCTGTTGAGGCGGACGGCTGCCGGATCGGGTTATCCCCGCGCCTGCGGGGATCGGCGAATCGCCCGTTGCGCCGGGGACAGGTCGGGCGGGGTTATCCCCGCGCCTGCGGGGATCGGTCGTCACCCCGCTGATCATCTCCGCCCCGGAACGGGTTATCCCCGCGCCTGCGGGGATCGGGGGCCAACCAGACAGATTCGGGGCAAAACAGGCGGGTTATCCCCGCGCCTGCGGGGATCGGCTTCCGCATAATCAGCGAGCTGCTGCCGGTCGCGGGTTATCCCCGCGCCTGCGGGGATCGGGTCTTGCCCGAGAGTTCGGTGATGGTCGGCCACGGGTTATCCCCGCGCCTGCGGGGATCGGCGCTCGAGGAACGCTTCGGCGTCGGCGTTGGCCGGGTTATCCCCGCGCCTGCGGGGATCGGCACCATGCTGGTGACTTTTTTCGCCCGGTTGCCGGGTTATCCCCGCGCCTGCGGGGATCGGTCGCGGTCGATGACCTCGGCGATCAGTCGCTGCGGGTTATCCCCGCGCCTGCGGGGATCGGCCGCTGACCACCTGGGAGCAGATCGTCTGGGACGGGTTATCCCCGCGCCTGCGGGGATCGGCTCCTGGCCGATTCGCTGGGCCGCGACGAGCCCGGGTTATCCCCGCGCCTGCGGGGATCGGGCCTTTCAGCAGGCGGCCAAATCGACTGCCGCCGGGTTATCCCCGCGCCTGCGGGGATCGGGCGTCGCGCATGTACGCCAACCGGGTGGGCGGCGGGTTATCCCCGCGCCTGCGGGGATCGGTTCAGTGTCTCCGAGACCGAGCCGGCAACCGACGGGTTATCCCCGCGCCTGCGGGGATCGGGGTAACGGTAGTCGACCAGGAAAACCGAGACCCGGGTTATCCCCGCGCCTGCGGGGATCGGGAGCGCAGCCAGGGCCGCGGCCAGGGTGGCTCCGGGTTATCCCCGCGCCTGCGGGGATCGGTTGCGGATGCGCTCGACGGCCATGCCGATCTCCGGGTTATCCCCGCGCCTGCGGGGATCGGCTCTCGACGACCATCGGGGCATAGGTGCGACCCGGGTTATCCCCGCGCCTGCGGGGATCGGGTCGAAATAGTCCATGACCGCGGAGGTCGACCACGGGTTATCCCCGCGCCTGCGGGGATCGGAGCCGCCGCCGGGTCGCAGGTCTCCGGCGTGGCGGGTTATCCCCGCGCCTGCGGGGATCGGCTGCGACAGACGATCCGCGCGGGCCTGAGCCACGGGTTATCCCCGCGCCTGCGGGGATCGGGGTGGCGCGCATGGCGATGGCGAAGATCTGGTCGGGTTATCCCCGCGCCTGCGGGGATCGGACCTCGGCGCTGTTCTCGGTCTCGAGGACCACCGGGTTATCCCCGCGCCTGCGGGGATCGGTCTCTGCCTTGCTAGCGTTCTGCGTCACGGGCCGGGTTATCCCCGCGCCTGCGGGGATCGGCGTCGCTTCGTGCACCCCGGGGCGGTGGTCACCGGGTTATCCCCGCGCCTGCGGGGATCGGGGTACCGGGGCCGTTCAACCCCGACAGCAACCCGGGTTATCCCCGCGCCTGCGGGGATCGGTTGCCTACCGCTACCAGCTGCTTGCCGGTCGCCGGGTTATCCCCGCGCCTGCGGGGATCGGTTCCATGTCGCCTTCTTCTTCATGGAACGTGTCGGGTTATCCCCGCGCCTGCGGGGATCGGGAAGCCCCCACCGCCCGCAAGGGTGGTGGGGGCGGGTTATCCCCGCGCCTGCGGGGATCGGGCCTTGCGGGGCAACTGCCCCACGGTGCCAGCCGGGTTATCCCCGCGCCTGCGGGGATCGGTCGTCGGGTTTCGGTGAGCAGGCGGTGTCGGGCGGGTTATCCCCGCGCCTGCGGGGATCGGATAAACTCCCTCGAGCTTCTCAGATCAATGTGCGGGTTATCCCCGCGCCTGCGGGGATCGGTCGCCGGTGCCCAGGAGCTGGTGCGCAAGGACCGGGTTATCCCCGCGCCTGCGGGGATCGGCCCGCAGTTCCCGTCGCCCCAGTGCGCGATCGCGGGTTATCCCCGCGCCTGCGGGGATCGGGTGAGCAGCGGCAGCTCCTCGACGATCTTCGACGGGTTATCCCCGCGCCTGCGGGGATCGGGGCGAAAGTGTCGGCAGCAACGACGAAGTCGTCGGGTTATCCCCGCGCCTGCGGGGATCGGCTTTACTGGTAGCGGGTAGTGGAGTCGAACCACGGGTTATCCCCGCGCCTGCGGGGATCGGGAGGTGCCCAATGCATCACGACGACGAGAAACCGGGTTATCCCCGCGCCTGCGGGGATCGGGTGCGGTGATGCTTGATGCTGGCCTGCGCGGTCGGGTTATCCCCGCGCCTGCGGGGATCGGTCGGCACCAGCCCGCTGCTCTCCAGCAGCGCCCGGGTTATCCCCGCGCCTGCGGGGATCGGACCGCAGTTCCCGTCGCCCCAGTGCGCGATCGCGGGTTATCCCCGCGCCTGCGGGGATCGGCTTGCCGCGTCGCGGTCACACTATCTCGGCAGCGGGTTATCCCCGCGCCTGCGGGGATCGGTGTTCGAGCGCAAGCTGCTCAACAAGAAGCAGCGGGTTATCCCCGCGCCTGCGGGGATCGGCGCGCCGGCCTCGAGCGCGTCGATCCCTGGGACGGGTTATCCCTGAAGTGGACCCCGAAATTCGGACCAGGCGCTAAGCTCTGATCATTCCGACAGGAGAACCTGATCATGAGCAGGAAACGCAGGCAATACAGCGCCGA
>NZ_JBSREH010000014.1:0-113215 GCF_055145905.1 Modicisalibacter sp.
GCCAGATGCGATCTTCGTCCCTCCACCCCGGCAAGTCTTCTCCATACTGCCCGTGTTGGGTCATTTCCAACATACAAGCGACTTCAGTCGCGATGAAGCCGCCATCGGGGATAAATCCCCGCCCCACGATACCCCGGCGGGCCCGTCAGCCTGAATGACCACCTCCCGATTAGTCGGGTGGGGCTTCCCGTGAACAACCGGGTGGGTTTACACAGCCCGACTCTCCCATGACGTTGCCGGCCACGGACGCTATAATCGGGCCCATTTTTCCTCACGCCTGCGATCGGTGGCGCGCCGCGACAAGCGAGGCCGCGCTCGGTCGACCCGGCACCGTCAGACAGAGCGCTCATGGACAAGACCTACCAACCCGAACAGATCGAAACCCGCTGGTACCAGCGCTGGGAAGCCGACAACCGCTTCGCGCCCTCGGGCGAGGGTCAGCCCTTCTCGATCATGATCCCGCCGCCCAACGTCACCGGCAGCCTGCACATGGGGCATGCCTTCCAGGACACCATCATGGACACCCTGGTGCGCTACCAGCGCATGAAGGGCCGCAACACCCTGTGGCAGGTGGGCACCGACCACGCCGGCATCGCCACCCAGATGCTGGTCGAGCGCAAGGTCGCCGCCGAGGAAGGCAAGAGTCGCCACGACCTGGGCCGCGAGGCGTTCACCGACAAGATCTGGGAATGGAAGCAGGAGTCCGGCGGCCACATCACCCGCCAGCTGCGGCGCATGGGCGCCAGCGTCGACTGGACGCGCGAGCGCTTCACCATGGACGACGGCTTCTACAAGGCGGTGCAGGAAGTCTTCGTGCGGCTGTTCGACGAGGGCCTGATCTACCGCGGCAAGCGGCTGGTCAACTGGGACCCCACGCTGCACACCGCGATCAGTGACCTCGAGGTCGAGAACAAGGAGCAGCAGGGCCAATTCTGGCACTTCCGCTACCCGCTGGCCGACGGCGTCACCACCGACGCGGGCCTCGATCACCTGGTGGTCGCCACCACCCGCCCCGAGACCCTGCTCGGCGACACCGGCGTGGCGGTCAACCCGGACGACCCGCGCTATGCCTCGCTGATCGGCAAGTTCATCGAGCTGCCGCTGGTCGGCCGGCGCATTCCCGTCGTCGCCGACGAGCACGCCGACATGGACAAGGGCTCGGGCTGCGTGAAGATCACCCCGGCCCACGACTTCAACGACTACGAGGTCGGCAAGCGCCAGGGGCTCGCGCTGATCAACGTCATGACCCCCGAGGCCACCATCCGCGAGCGCGCCGAGGCCTTCGACCTGCAGGGTCGCCCACGTGACGACATCGATCCCGCCCTGCCGGCCGCCTACGCCGGGCTCGATCGCTACGCCGCCCGCGAGCGCATCGTCGCCGACATGGAGGCCGCGGGGCTGCTCGAGAAGACCGAGACGATCACCAACACACTGCCCTATGGCGACCGCAGTGGCGACGTCATCGAGCCGCTGCTCACCGACCAGTGGTTCGTCGCCGTCGAGACGCTCGCCAAGCCCGCCATCGAGGCGGTCGAGAACGGCGATATCCAGTTCGTGCCGAAGAACTACGAGAACATGTACTTCGCCTGGATGCGCGACCTGCAGGACTGGTGCATCTCGCGCCAGCTGTGGTGGGGCCATCGCATCCCGGCCTGGTACGATGCCGAGGGCAACGTCTACGTGGCGCGCAGCGAGGCCGAGGCCCGCGACAAGTACGGCCTTTCCGCCGACGTGGCGCTGACCCAGGACGAGGACGTGCTCGACACCTGGTTCAGCTCCGGGCTGTGGACCTTCGGCACCCTGGGCTGGCCGGAGCCCACGCCCGAGCTCGCCACCTTCCACCCCTCCAGCGTGCTGGTCACCGGCTTCGACATCATCTTCTTCTGGGTCGCGCGGATGATCATGATGACCCTGAAGTTCACCGGCGAGGTGCCCTTCAGGCAGGTCTACGTGCACGGCCTGGTACGCGATGCCCAGGGCCAGAAGATGTCCAAGTCCAAGGGCAACGTGCTCGACCCCATCGACCTGATCGACGGCATCGACCTGGACAGCCTGGTGGCCAAGCGCACCGGCAACATGATGCAGCCGCAGAAGGCCCGCGCCATCGAGAAGGCCACCAGGGCCGAGTTCCCCGAGGGCATCGAGCCCCACGGCACCGATGCGCTGCGCTTCACCTTCCTGTCGCTGGCCACCACCGGGCGCGACGTCAAGTTCGACATGGGCCGTCTCGACGGCTTCCGCAACTTCTGCAACAAGCTGTGGAACGCCTCGCGCTACGTGCTGATGAACACCGAGGGCGAGGATGTGGGACTCGACGGCGAGGTCGAGCTGTCGCTGGCCGACCGCTGGATCGTCTCGCGGCTGCAGCGCACCGAGCGCGAGGTCACCCGCACGCTCGACGACTACCGCTTCGACCTGGCCTCCCAGGCGCTCTACGAGTTCGTCTGGAACGAGTACTGCGACTGGTATCTGGAGCTCTCCAAGCCGGTGCTGTGGGACGACAACGCCTCGCTGGCGGCCAAGCGCGGCACCCGGCGTACCCTGGTGCGCGTGCTCGAGGCCATCCTGCGCCTGGCGCACCCGATGATGCCGTTCATCAGCGAGGAAATCTGGCAGCGCGTGGCGCCGCTGGCCGGCACGGCCGCCGAGGGCGCATCGCTCATGACCCAGCCCTGGCCGCAGGCCGACGACGCCCGCCTCGACGAGACCGCCGAACGCGACATCGAGTGGCTCAAGGGCGTGATCGTCGCGGTGCGCAACATCCGCGCCGAGATGAACCTGGCCCCCGGCAAGCCGCTCGACGTGCTGCTGACCAAGGGCAGCGACGCCGACCGCGAGCGGCTCGTGGCCAATCGCCGCTTCCTCGCCAAGCTGGCCAAGCTGGACAGCGCCGAATGGCTCGACGACCCGGCCGCGGCACCGCTCGCCGCCACCCAGCTGGTCGGCGACATGGAAGTGCTGGTGCCGATGGCCGGGCTGATCGACAAGGACGCCGAGCTAAAGCGCCTGGGCAAGGAGCTCGACAAGCAGGACAAGTTCATCGGCGGGCTCGAGAAGAAGCTCGGCAACGAGAGCTTCGTCGCCAAGGCGCCCGCCGAGGTGGTCGAGAAGGAGCGTGCCAAGCTGGCCGAGGCCCAGGCCAGCCGCCAGGTGCTCGCCGAGCAGCGCGACAAGATCGCCGCCCTGTAGACCCGCTCCTGCCGGCCCGGCCATACCCGGCCGGGCCGGTCGTCCTCACGAACGTGACGGGGCGAAGGCCAGCGACATCTCCCGGGCGGCCTCGCGGGCGGCGGGAGATTCGATGTCGTGCCCGCAGACCCGATTGCGCCCGCTGCGCTTGGCGGCATACAGCCGCTGGTCGGCCAGCGCCACCAGGGCATCGAGGTCGGGGGCCTCCCGAGGCACCGCCACGCCGATGCTCACCGTCAGGGACAGCGTACCGTGGCTCTGCGTCTCGTAGGGCGTGTCGCTCACGCAGGCCCGCAGGCGCCGGGCCACACCCATCGCCTCCTCGCGATCCATGCCCTGCAGCACGGCGATGAATTCCTCGCCGCCGTAGCGGCCCAGCATGTCCTCGTCACGCAGGTTGAGACGCAGGCATTCGACCACATGGCACAACGCGCGGTCGCCGCACTTGTGGCCGTAGGTATCGTTGATGCGCTTGAAGTGGTCGATATCGAGCATCAGCAGGGCGAAGGGCGCGCCGCTCAGCTGAGCGCGCTCGATGGTCCTGAGCGCCGCGCGACGGTTGTAGACGCCGGTCAGGGCGTCATGGTTGGCCTGGCGCCGGTAGCTGACCTCGAGACGCTCGGTCACACCCTCGAGCTGGCGCAGGATCACGCCGAACAGCACGCTCACCGTGGCCAGGTTCACCATCAGCACGCTATCCGCCACCCCCGGCGTCAGTCCGCTGGCGGGCGTGCCGTTGCGCGTCAACTGCCAGGTGGTCAGCGCCAGCACCCCGGCGCTGACCAGCCACTTCAGACGCTGATCGAGGGCACTGATGCAGGTAATCAACAGAATCAGGGCGAAATACAGTTCGAAGCCTCGGCCGCTGCCATAGATCTGCAGGGCCGACAGCATGTGGACGGTCATCATCCCCAGCAGCAGCATCACGGCGCTGCCCATGTAGCCGCGTCGGTGAATCTCGCGGGCCACCAGCGTCACGGCCAGTCCGACCAGCGATACCGCCAGCAACCGTTGACTGCCCAGCAGCCAGAACAGCGGAATCAGGTCGACGACATAGGTGACGATGGCGATCAGGTACAACCGCGACAGCGTGTGAAAGTAGCGCTGGTGTTCGGGCGGCAGAACACGAACCGGCAGCATGCGCGCCAGCCGAGCCTGCAACGGACGGAAGATGCCTCGCATGGAAAGTCCCTTTCTCCTTCCACCGGCCTCGTGCCGGCGGCTGCCTTCTCGTCGGCGGGCAAGCCGCGGGCGAGAGGCCTCATGGTCCGAATGCTCGATGCCGTCGCGGTTTCACGGACGTCCTTGCCCGCTGGCGCGACGCAGCATCACTCCTGGCAATACGACGAGTCTTCGGCTGCGATGTCATTCTTTGTGTCTGGATCCTTGGCGTCCCGCCGTCCTGGCCGGCGGTTGCGCCATCGAGGCACGGCGACCTCGACGGTTCCTTAGGGTAGCCGCTCGGCCCCGGCTTTTGTAGGGCCTAAGGGCATTTTGTTCGCCCGCTGCCGACGGCGTTGTCATGCCGTGGAAACGGCGGCTGGGAGCGGCGCCCGCGCTGTGGAATAGTAGGCACGGCAACGTCATTCATCGATTCAGGGAACACAAGGGACTCTCGATGCACCACGACGCTCTCGGCAAGCTCGTCCTGCGCCTGGGACTGGGCGGCCTGATACTGCTCCACGGTATCGCCAAGCTGCTCCACCCCGACACGCTCAACTGGATCGGCGGGCTTGTCGCCGATCACGGCCTGCCTGCCTTCCTGGCCTACGGGGTGCTGATCGGCGAGGTGGTTGCGCCGCTGATGGCGATCATCGGCTGGCAGACGCGCATCGCCGGCGTACTGATGGCCGGCAACATGATCATCGCCATCGCGCTGGTGCATACCGGCCAGCTGCTGAGCCTGACCGACCAGGGCGGCTGGGCACTGGAGCTGCAGGGCATGTACCTGATCGGCGCCCTCGCCCTGATCCTGCTGGGTAGCGGGCGGCTGGCGATCCGCCCCGACTAGGCATTGTCTGAAAACTGTCTGCGCTCGGCCATACTGCGTTAAAAATCAGCTCAAAATGCTCATTTACACCCCGTAAACTCCGCCTTTTCGCTGATTTTTGCCTTGTCTGACCTTCGCTCGTCGACTTTTCAGACAGTGCCTAGGCTCGCCACACGGCCGGTTCAGCCCAGCCGGCGTGCGGCATCGAGCGCCTCGAGGCGCGCCGCCAGCAGGGCCGGAAAGCGCCGGTACCAGGTCTGGTTGAGCGGCGAGGGATGCGGCAGTGGATACAGCCGGAAGGTCGCCGCGTGGCCGTTTTCCAGCGTCAGCGTCGTGTCATGGTGGCTCTCGAAGCGGTCGTCGCGCTTCCAGAACGCCTCCAGCGCCTGACGCGTCTCGCGCGGCTGGTTGATGCCGAACCACAGGAAGGCTTCGCGGCCCAGGGTGATCAGTTCCCGCCCCTGCCAGTGATCCACCAGCACGGCGGCCATCAGCGGCTGGAAGCGGCGCTTGACCGCCATCGGCCAGGCCTTGTTGCCGGTCGGCTTGTAGGGCACGGTGTTGGCCCAGAAGGCCAGCCGGCCGACCTCGCGCGAGGCCTCGAAATCGGGCAGCGCCGCGCCGTGGATGGCCCGGTACAGCCCTTCGCGGACCTTCTGCCCGCCGGCGCCGATGAACGGCTCGCCCCAGCGCACCTCCTGCTCCCCCGGGTCGCGGCCGAAGAAGCCGACCGGCGCCTCGCGCGGACCGAGGCCGATGATCGGCTCGCACGGGTCGCGGCCGTACTTCTCGTAGGCCGCGACATCGACGCCGTCCAGCTCCGCCGCCTCGCGGCGAAAGGCGGCGTGCAGTGTTTCATCCAGCTGCATGCGCTCCTCCCTAGCCTCAACCAATACCCAGAGGGTGTTTGCAAATGTTACGAGCGACGGCCAGGCAAGGAAAAATCAGCCGAAATAGCGGAGTTTACGAGATTGTAAATGAGCACTATTGACCGGGCTCGCGCGCGAGGCTGATTTTGACGCAGCATGGCCTAGCGCAGTAGTTTGCAAGCATCCTCTTTACCAGCTGCCGGTATTCTCCATGGAAGCCCACGGCTCTTGCGGCGCCAGGGCATCGCCCTTCTGCAGCAGTTCGATGGAAATGCCGTCCGGCGAGCGCACGAAGGCCATGTGGCCGTCGCGCGGCGGACGGTTGATGGTCACGCCGTTGGCCTGGAGGTGCTCGCACAGCGCGTAGATGTCGTCGACCCGATAGGCCAGGTGGCCGAAGTTGCGACCCCCGGTGTACTCCTCGGGGTCCCAGTTCCAGGTCAGCTCGATCATTGCCGTGCCTTCCTCGCGCGCCCGTGCCTCGTCCTCGGGTGCCGCGAGGAAGACCAGCGTGAAACGCCCCTTCTCGCTCTCCTTGCGGCTGATCTCCTTGAGTCCCAGCAGGGTGCAGTAGAAGTGCAGCGACGCCTCGAGGTCGCTGACCCGGACCATGGTGTGCAGATACTGCATGTTCAGGTTCCTCCGTGGTGGGCTGCCGGGAACGGCTTTTCCCGGCGACGCGTTCTGGGGCATGATGCCCGATGACGGCCGCCACGTCACACGGGCGGCCCGGGTACCTCCATTCGCGATGCGGAAACCGCCATGGCCGACTACTGTGACCTGGCCCCCGGCCACCCCTACCACGGGCCCTACCATGACCGGGAGTACGGCTTCCCGGTCACCGACGACGACACCCTGTTCGAACGCCTGATCCTGGAGATCAACCAGGCGGGGCTGTCGTGGTTGACGGTGCTCAAGAAACGCGAGGCCTTCCAGGCCGCCTTCGAGGGCTTCCGCGTCGCCCGGGTCGCCGCCTACGGCGACGCCGAGCGCGAACGCCTGCTCGGCGATGCGAGCATCATCCGCAACCGCCGCAAGGTCGACGCCGCGATCCACAACGCCGGCGTGGTGCAGGCCCTGCAGGCCGAGCACGGCAGCTTCAAGGCCTGGCTGGATGCCCATCACCCGCGGTCACTCGCCGAGTGGACCCGGCTGTTCAAGCGCACCTTCCGCTTCACCGGCCCGGAAATCGTCAACGAGTTCCTGATGAGCACCGGCTACCTGCCCGGCGCCCATCGCGAGGACTGCCCGGTCCACGCCCGCGCCCTCGCCCATCGTCCGCCCTGGGCCGCGGCCTGAGGTTGGCCACCGCCGACACACGCCGGTCATCCGGCCGAGCTAGACTCCTTGCCCTTGTCCGCACCGCCGCCCCAGGCGGCCGCCACCTTTCAGGAATCGATCGCATGTCACAGCCCCTGACCCTGCACAACCGGCCCCGCCAGGTGATCGACGCCATCACCCGGGCCAACGCGGGCCTCGACGCGGCCGACCGCGACGCCAAGTATGCCAAGCTGGCCGCCTCCCCCTACCGCTTCTTCCGCGGCACCAACCATCTCTACTGGGACGACGTGTGGCACGACTGGCGCGTCGCGCTGTTCGGCGGCACGCCCGAGACCCAGACCTGGCTGCAGGGCGACGCCCATGCCTACAACTTCGGCGCCTACGGCCACCACGACGATCGCGTGCGCTACGGCATGGACGACTTCGACGACGCCCTGATCGGCGACTACCAGTACGACGTCTGGCGCCTGGCGATCAGCGTGGTGCTCGACGCCCGGGAGAACGTGGGGCTGTCCGCCAAGGCCACGCGCAAGGCGGTCGCCACCCTGCTCGCCCACTATCAGGCCGAGCTGGCCCGCCACCGCGAGGGCGAGATCCCCGAGGCCGTCAACCTCGATACCGCCAAGGGCGTGCTCAAGGGCTTTCTCGGCGACGTCGCCGCCAAGAACAGCCGGGCGCGCATGCTCGGCAAGTGGACCCGGCGCGACGGCGAGGGGCGTCGCTTCGCCGACCGCCCCAACAAGCTGGCCGGCCTGCCGGCCGACAAGGCCAGCCAGCTGCGCAAGGCGGTGGAGACGGAATACCCGCAGACCCTGTCCGGCGGCGCCGCCAACCAGGGCGCGGCGCACTTTCGCGTCAAGGATCTGGCGCGCCGGCTCGACGCCGGCACCGGCTCGCTGGGGCTGGAGCGCTATTACGTGCTGATCGAGGCCGACGAGGCCCACGGCCACGACGACGTGATCCTCGACATCAAGCAGCAGACGCCGCCGGAGGGCTGGCGGCTGATGGACCGCGCCGAGAAGCGCGCCTGGCGGGCCGCCTTCCCGCACGAGGGCATCCGTCACGCCGCCGCCTTTCATGCCATCGCCGAGCACCCCGACCCGTACCTGGGCTGGCTGCATCTCGGCGAGACGGTGTTCTCGGTGCGCGAGCGCTCGCCGTTCAAGGCCGACTATCCGACCCACAAGATCGATGACGGCAAGTCCTACCGCAAGCTGGTCCGCCAGTGGGGGCGGATCCTCGCCCGCGAGCACCTGCGCGGCTCGCGCTCGCTCAATCCCGACGACCCGGGCCGTTTCGCCCGCCATGTCTGCCACCATCTGGAAGGCCGACTGGACGCCTTCACCGACCTGGTCACCACCCTGGCGATGCGCTATGCCGACTGCGTCGCCCAGGACCACCGGACGTTCGTCGCGTCCGGTGCCGGAAACGACGATGCCGGGCGCTGAGGCCCGGCATCGTCGCTCGATGGCGTGCTGATTACAGACGGTCGACCAGCGCGTCGATGGCCTGGCGCGCCTCGCCCAGGGCCCGCTCGCGGGCCTCGTCGCCCATCGCCAGGCCTTCGGCATACACGAACTCGACGTCGCCGATGCCCATCAGTCCCAGCATGTGGGTGAGGTGCGGCGTCTGGGAGTCGAGCGGCGTGCCGGCATACTGGCCGCCGCGGGCGGCGAGCACCAGGGCGCGCTTGCCCTCGACCAGCCCCTGCGGGCCATTCTCGGTATAACGGAAGGTGCGGCCGGCGCGCAGCACGCGGTCGAACCAGGCCTTGAGCTGCGAGGGGATGCCCAGGTTGTACAGCGGCGTCGCCAGCACGATCACGTCGTGCGCGAAGAGTTCCTCGAGCAGCGTCTCGGAACGCCCGGCCAGGTCACGCTGGGTGGCATCACGCTCGGCCGCGTCGACCATCCAGCTGCCCAGCTCGGCGCCGTCCAGGTGCGGCAGCGCATCGTCCACCAGGTCACGCTCGGTGATGGTCACGCCGCCGCGACGCTCGGCCTGCGCCTTGAAGTGGGCCGCCAGGCCGCGCGACTGGCCGTTGTCGCCGAGAATCGAACTGTTGAGCAGCAGCACCTTGGTCGGTGTGGTCATGGGTCTGGCCTCCTGATGAATGGATCATGCCGCCCATGTTACTTGGCTTTTTTGCAATGAAAATCGCAAAAAACTCCGCCAACCATTCGACAAAATCGACTCAGGAGGATCGCTCGATGCCCTGCCCGCAGCCCTGCAGGACCCGTTCGGGGGTCTCGATGCGCACCCGCACCGGGTAGGGCTTGCCGCTCATCGCGTCGAAGCAGGCCCGCGCCCGCAGGCGGATGGTGATCGGCTCGCCGTTGTCGTGGGCGCGCAGGGTGACACGGGCCTGCTCGCCGTTGTCGAGGCCGAGCAGCTGATACTTCAGGGTGCGCGCCTGCTCGCCGTACTCGGTCACCAGATGCAGGCGGGCGGCACGGCGGTCCAGATCCAGCGTCCAGCCCGGCTCGTTGCCCACGGCGTGGAAGATCGAGTCGGGATGATCGGCCCGGGTCAGGGTGCGGCGATGCACGTCCTCATGGCACTCCAGGCGGCCGTTGTCGCTCTCCACCAGCGCCTTGTCGCCCTGATTCCAGAATGACAGGTCTCCCTTCACGTAGCGGGCGCCCGAGGCCACCACCGCCGGGTCGAGCCGGTAGTGGCCCTGGCCCGACCACAGCCGCAGATGATCCTCGGGGAACGCCGAGATCAGGTCCTGGGCCGGCGTGCAGCGCCAGGCGATGAAGGCATCGGCCCCGTCGGCGAAGAACGCCGAGGGCAGCAGCGGAGATGCGGGCGCGGCGCTCGGGTCGGCCGATGCCTCCCCGGAGGCCAGATCGGACACCGCCGGCGGCGGCGAGCCGGGCTGGTGGACGGCACAGCCGGCCAGCCCCAGCGGGCCGGCAAGCATCAGGAAAAGCAGCGAGGCAGGAATGAGGCGCATGATGACTCCCGTCGGATGAAAGCGATGCGATCGGGACCATCTTATCAGTCATCGTGCAAGCGGCGACGCCCGGCCGCACACCGGCGACCGGGCGTCGCGCTCGACCGGCCTGGCTCAGCCGAAACGCCGGCGCAGCACCCCGGCGGCCTCGACCATCGCCGCCAGCGCCGGTTCGACCTCGGCCCAGCCGCGGGTCTTGAGGCCGCAGTCCGGGTTGACCCACAACCGCTCGGCGGGGATCTTCTCGGCGGCCCTGGCCATCAGCGCCACCATCCAGTCCACCTCGGGAATGTTCGGCGAATGGATGTCGTAGACCCCCGGGCCGATCTCGTTGGGATAGGCGAAGTCCTGGAAGGCGTCGAGCAGTTCCATGTCCGAACGCGAAGTCTCGATGGTGATCACGTCGGCATCCAGCGCGGCGATCGCGGCGATGATGTCGTTGAACTCCGAATAGCACATGTGGGTATGAATCTGCGTCGCGTCGCGGGCCACCGCCGCGCTCAGCTGGAAGCAGTTCACCGCCCAGTCGAGATAGCCCTGCCAGCGGCTCTGGCGCAGCGGCAGCCCCTCGCGCAGCGCCGGTTCGTCGATCTGGATCACGCCGATGCCCGCGGCCTCGAGGTCGGCGACCTCGTCGCGCAGCGCCAGGGCGATCTGCCGGCAGGTGGTCTCGCGGGGCTGGTCGTCACGCACGAACGACCACTGCAGGAGGGTCACCGGGCCGGTGAGCATGCCCTTCATCGGCCGGTCGGTCAGCGACTGGGCATAGCGGCTCCATTCCACGGTCATCGGCCGCGACCGGCTGACATCGCCGACGATCACCGGCGGCTTGACGCAGCGCGAGCCGTAGCTCTGCACCCAGCCGAAATCGGTGAAGGCGAAGCCGTCGAGCCGCTCGCCGAAGTATTCGACCATGTCGTTACGTTCCGGCTCGCCATGCACCAGCACGTCAAGCCCCAGGGCCTCCTGGCGCTCGACGGCATGGGCGATTTCCTCGCGCATGCGCGCCTCGTAGGCCTCGCGGCTCAGCTCGCCACGCCTGGCGTCGCGCCGCGCGGCACGGATCGCGGCGGTCTGCGGGAAGGAACCGATGGTGGTGGTCGGGAACAGCGGCAGCTTGAGCCGGGCATGCTGCGCCCGGGCCCGCTCGGGATAGGGGCTGGCGCGGCGGGCATCCTCCGGGCGCAGCGCCGCGAGGCGCTCGGCGACGGCCGACCGATGGATGCGCGTCGAGCGGCGGCGGGCATCGAGCGCCGCGGTGGCAGCCTCGAGCGCGGCCCGGTCGGCGTCATCGCCTCGATTGTCGACCAGCCGCGCCAGGGTGGCCACCTCGTCGAGCTTCTGGCGGGCGAAGGCCAGCCAGCCCTTGAGCTCGGGGTCGAGGCGCGTCTCGCTGGCGAGATCCACCGGCACGTGCAGCAGCGAGCAGGACGGCGCCAGCCACAGCCGCTCGCCGAGGCGCATGCGCGCGGTGGCCAGGCGCTCGCGCAGCGCCGCCAGGTCGGCGCGCCAGATGTTGCGGCCGTCGATCGCCCCCACCGAGAGGATCTTGTAGGCCGGCAGGCGGTCGAGCACCCGTTCGAGCTGGTCCGGCGCCCGCACGCAGTCGATGTGCAGGGCATCGACCGGCAGCCCGGTGGCCAGGCCCAGGTTGTCGCCCAGATCATCGAAGTAGGTGGCCAGCAGCAGCCTGACCGGCGCCGACTGCAGCTTGTGGTAGGCCGTCTCGAACGCCTGCTGCCAGTCCCGCGGCAGGTCCTGGACCAGCGCCGGCTCATCGAGCTGCACCCATTCGACGCCCTGCTCGGCCAGCCGTGCGAGGATCTCGCCGTAGACGGTGACCAGCTCGTCGAGCCGCCCGAGGCGCTCGACGCCCGCCTCCCGGGTCTTGGCCAGCCACAGCCAGGTCAGCGGCCCCGTCAGCACCACCTTGACCGGATGGCCGGTGGCCAGCGCCTCGTCCACCTCGTCGAACAGCCGGGTGCCGGCGAGACGCAGCGACTGATCGCGATACAGCTCGGGGACCAGGTAGTGATAGTTGGTGTCGAAGTACTTGGTCATCTCGCAGGCCGCCGCCGGCGTGCCGGTCGGTGCCCGGCCGCGGGCCATGCGGAAGGCGGTATCGAGCGACACCGCCCCGCGTGCCACCTCGTCCTCGGCGCCGAAGCGCGGCGGCACCGCGCCGACCAGCACGGAGACGTCGAGCACCTGATCGTAGAAGGCGAAGTCGCCCACGGTGATGAAGTCCAGCCCGGCGTCGCGCTGCGCCTGCCAGTGGCGCGCGCGCAGCTCGCGGCCGGTGGCCTCCAGCGCGGCCGCGTCGATCTCGCCCTTCCAGTAGGCCTCGACGGCACGCTTGAGTTCGCGATGTGCCCCGATGCGGGGATATCCCAGGGTATGAGCCAGCGTCATGATTATTCCTTGCCGTCGTGAACCGGTAAAATGCGAACAGGTTTCGCCATTCGCGTTGACGGCAAGTCTCACTGGCCACGCAAGGTGAATCAAACTAAATTAACTAATCATCAACGTGAGTGGCTTTCATGTCATGCTCGAGCTTCGTCATCTCCGCACCCTGATTGCCCTGCGCGATGCCGGCTCGCTGGTCGAGGCCGCCGAGCGGGTTCACCTCACCCAGTCCGCCCTGTCGCACCAGATCAAGGACCTCGAGGAACGCCTGGGCAACCCGCTGTTCCTGCGCAAGACGCGCCCGGTGGCCTTCACCCGCAGCGGCGAGCGGCTGCTGGCGCTGGCCGACCAGATCCTCCCCCAGGTGCGCATGGCCGAACGCGACCTGGCGCGCCTGGCCGGCGACGAGCAGGGGCGGCTGCACATGGCCATCGAGTGCCACAGCTGCTTCCAGTGGCTGATGCCGACCATCGATCGCTTCCGCGACCACTGGCAGGAGGTGGAGGTGGACATCCCCAGCGGCCACAACTTCGACCCGCTGCCGGCGCTGGCCCGCGAGCAGCTCGACCTGGTGATCACCGCCGACCCCCAGCCGCTGGCCGGGGTGCATTACGAGCCGCTGTTCCGCTACGAGGGATTGCTGGCGGTGGCCAAGCAGCACCGCCTGGTGGACCGGCCCTACGTGACGCCGTCGGATCTGGCCGAGGAGACGCTGATCACCTACCCGGTGGAGCACGCCCGGCTCGACGTCTTCACGCAATTTCTCGACCCGGCCGGGCTGGCGCCGCGCGAGGTGCGCACCGCCGAGCTGACGATCATGATGATGCAGCTGGTGGCCAGCGGCCGCGGCGTCTGTGCACTGCCCAACTGGGCACTGACCGAATACCTGGAGCGCGACTACGTGCGGGCACTGCCGCTGGGCGAGCACGGCGTGTGGAGCACGCTGTTCGCGGCAATCCGCGAGGACACCCGCGAGCTGCCGTGGATGGAGGACTTCCTGCGCACCGCCCGCGAGACCTCGTTTGCGGTGCTGTCGGGGATCAAGCCGGCCTAGGCTTCCCGGCAGCGCTGCGGGTCCACTCGAGAAGCGTCGTGTAGCCGCCCTCGGGCCGCTGCGGGCTGGGTTCGTCGGTGGACAGCACCAGGCGGCCGTCCTCGAGCACCACCTGGCGGGTCAGGCGGGCGCCTTCCCAGAACGGCAGGCTGGCGATATCGACATCGTGATGCACCGCGTCGTCATCCAGCGTCCAGCACCCGCCGTAGGCAAAACCGCTCTGGAAATGGGCGGCCAGGCCGGCCTCGCTGGCCGGGTCGAACGGCGGGCGCCGGTCGGCGGCCACCTGCACCGCCATGCGAGCCGGCCGGGCATCGCCGTCCAGAAGATAAAGCAGCTGACCGCGCACCTCGCCCAGCGGGGCCAGTTCGCGCCCGTCGGGCCAGCGGTAGACGAAGCGCTCGAGCCGCCAGGCACCGGCCAGGTCAGCGACACTCACGGTATTCTCACGGGACATGGGAGCTCCTTGGATCAGGTGACGGGGCCCTTGCGTACGACCTGCGTGGTGACCGGCAGCAGCAGACTGAAGCGGCCCCCCCCCAGGCGCGGGCTGTCGTCGACCACCACGCTGCCGCCGTGCCAGAGCATGATCTTCTGCACGATCGACAGGCCCAGGCCATAGCCGCCGGAGCGCCGCGTGCGGCTGTCGTCGAGCCGGGCGAACGGCTTGAAGACCTCCAGGCGGTCGCCTTCCGGCACCCCGGGGCCGTCGTCCTCGACGTCCAGGCGCACGGCCCGGGCATCCTGCGACAACCGAATCAGGACCCGGGCCTCGGCATGCCGGCAGGCGTTGGCCACCAGATTCTGCAGGGCCCGCTGCAGATAGCGCGGCTCGGCGATCACGTCGACATCCGGCCCCGGCGCCACGGACAACTGAATCCGCGGATGCAGCGGCGCCAGGGTCTCGACGACCCGCTCGGCCATCGCCCGGCAATCGACGCTGTCGGTTTCCAGGCGCACGCCGCTGGCGTTGTCGCTACCCAGCCGGGCGTAGGTGAGAATCTCGTCGATGAGCTGGTCGAGTTCCTCGATATCGTTGTCGATGCCCTCGAGCTGGCGGCGCACCGCCTCCTGTTCGGTCATGTCGTCGACCATCTGCACGGCGAAGCGGATCCGCGCCACCGGCGTGCGCAGCTCGTGGGAAACCGCCCGGATCATCTCCTGCTGGGCCCGGATCAGCGACTGCACCTGCGCCGCCATGCCGTTGAAGGCCATGCCCAGCCGGCCCATGAAGTCGCTGCTGTCGACCTTGACGCGGGTGTCCAGGTAGCCGCCGGCGATGCGCGTCGCCGCCTTCTCGAGCCGCGCCATGCGCGCCTCGACACCACGCACGATGAGGTAGATGGCGCCGGCCAGCAGCATCAGCGAGATCAGCACCAGCCCCAGGGTCAGGGTCAGCGGCATGGTGTCGAAGGCGTGCACCGGCCCCACCTGAAGCCAGCGCGTGCCGGTCCCCTCGTCGCCCAGCGAGAGAACCCGGGCATGGGCCGACAGGCTGCGCTCGACCGGCTCCAGGCGCAGCACCACCTCGCCGCCGCGCAGCCGCTCGGCCTGGCGTTCGTCGAGACCCTCGGGCGGGTCGGCGGTCAGGGTGATGGGCAACGACTGCTTGTCGACCAGCGCATGCAGGCGCTGGTCGGGGTCGGGCACCGACTCGAGCCAGCCGCGCAGGCTGTCGACCAGCCCGCGCATCTGCTGCTCGGTCAACTGCTCGAGCATCGCCTCGAGTATCACGGCTTCACCGGGCACCTGCCGCCACAGGTGCCAGGTCCCGTGGCCGTCCCTCTCGACCAGCGGGCGTCCCTCCTGCAGGCGGGCACGCTGGAAGTAGTTGATGTCGAGGGTATCCGACGCATGCAGGATCAGGGCGATGTTGAGACGCTCACTCTGGCGCTCGAGCCAGGCGGGGCGTTCGTGGGGCGCGACCTCGCCGACCAGGGTCGAGAGCAGCACCATGGGCGCGCTGGCCAGGCGCTCGCGATAGTGCTCGCGACGCACCTGGTCGACCACCAGATAGCCCAGCATCGCCAGGCCGAAGGTCAGGACCAGCGCCAGCAGCAGCGCGGCGTAGACCCGCAGGAAGGTGCTGTCGGCCAGCATCCGGCGCATGGCGATCAGGCGTCCCTGACGAACAGATAACCCTTGCTGCGCACGGTCTTGATGCGATGCGGCTGGTTGGGATCGTCACCGATCTTGGGCCGGATTCGCGACACGCGCACGTCGATCGAGCGGTCCTGGCCGTCGTACTTGATGCCGCGCAGCGCGGAGAAGATCTCCTCGCGGGTCAGCACCCGGCCGGCATTGTCGGCCAGCAGCCACAGCAGGTCGAACTCGGCGCTGGTCAGGTCGATGCGCTCGCCCTCCAGCCAGGCCTCGCGCGTGGCGCTGTCGATCACCAGGTTGTCGAAGGTCAGGCGGACCGCGCCGCTGGCGCTCTCCATCGGCTCGCTGCGACGCATCAGCGCCCGCATGCGGGCCAGCAGTACGCGCGGCTGTACCGGCTTGGGCACATAGTCGTCAGCCCCCATCTCCAGCCCCAGCACCTGATCCATGTCGTCGGTGCGCGCGGTCAGCATCAGAATCGGTCCGGCATACTGCGGGCGAACGCGCCGGCAGATGGACAGGCCGTCCTCGCCGGGGAGCATCAGGTCGAGAATCACCAGGTCCGGCTCCAGCTCGACGATGCGCTCGACGGCATGGGTGCCGTCCGCCTCGAGCGTCACGCGAAAGCCATTGGCCTCGAGATACTCCCGAGTCAGGTTCGCCAGGCGCTCATCGTCCTCGATGATCAGTACATGATCCTTGTGTTTGCTGTCCAAGCTGTCATCCATCCTGTTGACTGGGGCGGCCTGACGCCGCCGACGATCGGTTCCCATCGGCCCCTGCAACCGCTTCCATGATGCTACACCCTGCAACACGGGGTTACGAGACGGCCCTCCTCAACCCTAGCGAATCGTCGCAGAGGATAGCCGAACTCGTTTCGGCTCGCGGGCCCTGCCAGTCCGGCACCGGCGAGACGCCTGCCTTCGGCATCACGGCCCCGGAGCGACTCGCGCTGAAAACGTGCCAATGCATCTCATTGTAAACACTCATGCGCGGCATCGAAAACGTCCGAAAGCGCCGAAAGGCGCAACCATGCACCCTGCAGCCGGGTCGCCTGAAAGCCCCCGGACAAGACACACCTTGCCCACAAGTTATCCACTTGCCGAGCCCCGAAAAGCACACTATCTTGTGCCCATTCACCTCAAGGGCACTATATGCTGTGCCGCCTAACAAGTCAGGACAGCGCTGTCAATGACCGCATCCGCGGCTCGCTGACCGCATTGTCATGCCGCCCTGCCGGCGGCGAACTCACTTCACCACCTTTCACCAACGGATGACCGGCGCCATGGAAACCACTCTCGCTCCCGACCCGACGGGCATGAACGTGACCGCTCCCAAGCAACTGCGGGTGATCAAGCGCAACGGCGATGTTGCCGCCTTCGACGCCAGCAAGATCTCGGTGGCCATGACCAAGGCCTTCATCGCGGTCGAGGG
The DNA here is from genome assembly GCF_055145905.1 of Modicisalibacter sp. NCBI lineage: Bacteria > Pseudomonadati > Pseudomonadota > Gammaproteobacteria > Oceanospirillales > Halomonadaceae > Modicisalibacter > Modicisalibacter sp. Next base: position 17,286 of record NZ_JBSREH010000014.1, read on the forward strand.
TGACAACGCCGGTACCTCCTCGCGCATCCGCGACTTCGTCGCCGAGGCCACCGCCCAGATCGTCGAGGCCTTCGAGCGGCGCACGCCGGACAACGGCACCCTGCACATCGAGGACATTCAGGACCAGGTAGAGCTGGCCCTGATGCGCGCCGGCGAGCAGAAGGTCGCCCGCGCCTACGTGCTCTACCGCGAGGAACACGCCCGCGCCCGCCAGGCCGCCGGCGATGACATCGCCAAGCCCCACCCCACGCTCAACATCACCCTGGCCGACGGCACCGTGCGCCCGCTCGACCTGGGCCGGGTCGAGACCCTGGTGCATGACGCCTGCGCGGAGCTCGAGAACGTCGAGCCCAAGAAGATCGTCGACGACTCGCTGAAAAACCTCTACGACGGCGTCAGCGCCGACGGGGTCTCCCAGGCGCTGATGATGACCGCACGCACCCTGGTCGAGAAGGAACCCAACTACACCTACGTCACCGCCCGGCTGCTGCAGGACAACCTGCGCCGCGAGGCGCTGTCGTTCCTGGGTATCGCCGACGAGGCCACCTTCGGCGACATGGCCGAACTCTACAAGCCGGCCTTCCAGGCCTACATCGCCAGGGGCATCGAGTTCGAGCAGCTCGACCCGGCGCTTGCCGAGTTCGATCTGGAGCGTCTGGGTGACGCCCTCGACCACACCCGCGACAACCAGTTCACCTACCTGGGCCTGCAGACCCTCTACGACCGCTACTTCATCCACCGCGACGACGTCCGCTACGAGCTGCCGCAGGTGATGTTCATGCGCGTCGCCATGGGCCTGGCGCTCAATGAGGACGACCGCGAGGCGCGGGCCATCGAGTTCTACGAGCTGCTCTCCAGCTTCGACTACATGGCCTCCACGCCGACCCTGTTCAACGCCGGCACGGTGCGCAGTCAGCTATCCAGCTGCTACCTGACCACCGTGCCCGACCACCTCGACGGCATCTACAGCGCGATCCGCGACAACGCCCTGCTCTCCAAGTGGGCCGGCGGCCTGGGCAATGACTGGACCCCGGTGCGCGCGCTGGGCTCCTACATCAAGGGCACCAACGGCAAGAGCCAGGGCGTGGTGCCGTTCCTCAAGGTGGTCAACGACACCGCGGTGGCCGTCAACCAGGGCGGCAAGCGCAAGGGCGCGGTGTGCGCCTACCTCGAGACCTGGCACCTCGATATCGAGGAGTTCATCGAGCTACGCAAGAACACCGGCGACGACCGCCGCCGCACCCATGACATGAACACCGCCAACTGGGTGCCGGACCTGTTCATGAAGCGCGTGTTCGACGACAAGGAGTGGACGCTGTTCTCGCCCTCCGTGTGCCCGGACCTGCACGATCTGTACGGCGCCGCCTTCGAGAAGCGCTACGAGGAGTACGAGGCGATGACCTATACCGGTCAGCTCAAGCTCTTCAAGCGCGTCAAGGCCAAGGACCTGTGGCGCAAGATGCTCTCGATGCTGTTCGAGACCGGCCACCCGTGGATCACCTTCAAGGACCCGTGCAACCTGCGCAGCCCGCAGCAGCACGCTGGTGTGGTTCACTCATCCAACCTGTGCACCGAGATCACCCTGAACACCAGCGCCGACGAGATCGCGGTGTGCAACCTGGGCTCGATCAACCTCGCCCAGCACGTGGTCGACAGCGCCTTCGACGGCGAGAAGCTCAAGAAGACCGTGAAGACCGCGGTGCGCATGCTCGACAACGTCATCGACATCAACTACTACGCGGTGCCGCAGGCGAAGAACTCGAACTTCAAGCACCGCCCGGTGGGGCTGGGCATCATGGGCTTCCAGGATGCGCTGTACAAGCAGGGCATCGCCTACGCCTCGGATGACGCGGTGAGCTTCGCCGACACTTCCATGGAGCTGGTCAGCTACCATGCCATCGAGGCCTCCTCGGACCTCGCCGCCGAGCGCGGCCGTTACGAGAGCTACGAGGGCTCGCTGTGGAGCCAGGGCATCCTGCCGATCGACTCCATCGAAAAGCTCAAGGCCGAACGCGGCGCCGACTACATCGAGGTCGACACCAGCACGACCCAGGACTGGCAGCGCATCCGCGACAAGGTCGCCAGCCAGGGCATGCGCAACTCCAACGTCATGGCCATCGCCCCGACCGCGACGATCTCCAACATCTGCGGCGTCTCGCAGTCGATCGAGCCGACCTACCAGAACCTGTTCGTGAAATCGAACCTGTCCGGCGAGTTTACCGTGGTCAACGCCTACATGGTGCGCGATCTCAAGGAGCGCGGCCTGTGGGACGAGGTGATGATCAACGACCTCAAGTACTACGACGGCAGCGTGCAGCCCATCGACCGCGTACCGGACGATATCAAGGCGCGCTACGCCAGCGCCTTCGAGATCGAACCCAAGTGGCTGGTCGAGGCCGCCGCGCGTCGCCAGAAGTGGATCGACCAGGCGCAGTCGCTGAATCTCTACATCGCCGGGGTCTCGGGCAAGAAGCTCGACGTCACCTACCGCATGGCCTGGTTCCGCGGTCTCAAGACCACCTACTACCTGCGTGCCCTGAGCGCCACCTCGGTGGAGAAGTCGACCGTCGACCGCGGCAAGCTCAACGCCGTGAGCAACGCCGGCGGCGGCGAACCCGCGCCCGCCCCGGCCGCCGAGGCGCCGAAGCCCGAACCGCGCGGCATCGACGACTTCCTGACCGGCAAGGGCGGCAGCGGCTCGCGCGCCCCCTCCGCCGGCGAGATCGACGAGCTGGGCTGCGAGGCCTGTCAGTAATCCGGTCACGGGCAGCGAGCCGCTCGAAGCTCGAAGCTCGAAGCTCGAAGCTCGAAGCTCGAAGCTCGAAGCTCGAAGCCCACAGAGTCCAGCCACCGGCGTCAGCCCCTGACGCCGCCAGCGAGAGAACAGGACAGAGACATGCTGAACTGGGACGATTTTTACGAAGACGAGGCCCCGGCCGCCGAGCAGCCCGAACCGGCCCCCGCGCCGCAGCCGACGCCACGTGCCGAGCCGGCCGTGAAGGAAACCGGCGGCGACTACCGCCCTGCCGAGGGCGACCGGCTGGCCCGGGCCCGTGCCTCGCTGGAGGAACTCGACGTCGCCGCCGGCCTCGAGGAACTCGAGATGGGTGCCGCGCGCATCGATGTCGAGGACAAGCGCATGATCAACGCCCGCGCCGACCTCAACCAGCTCGTGCCCTTCAAGTACGAGTGGGCGTGGCAGAAGTACCTGGATGGCAGTGCCAACCACTGGATGCCCCAGGAAATCAACATGAACGCCGACATCGCGCTGTGGAAGAGCAACGACGGCCTGACCGCCGACGAGCGGCGCATCGTCGAGCGCAGCCTGGGCTACTTCTCCACCGCCGACTCGCTGGTCGCCAACAACCTGGTGCTGGCCGTCTACCGGCTGATCACCAACCCCGAATGCCGCCAGTACTTGCTGCGCCAGGCCTTCGAGGAAGCGATCCACACCCACGCCTACCAGTACTGCGTGGAATCGCTGGGCATGGATGAAGGCGAAGTCTTCAACATGTACCGCGAGGTGCCCTCGGTCTCCGCCAAGTCGGCCTGGAGCCTCAAGCACACCCAGTCGCTGGCGCGTCCGGACTTCCACACCGGCACCCCGGAAACCGACCAGGAACTGCTGCGCAACCTGATCGCCTTCTACTGCGTCACCGAAGGCATCTTCTTCTACTGCGGCTTCAGCCAGATCCTCTCCATGGGTCGGCGCAACAAGATGACCGGCGTCGCCGAGCAGTTCCAGTACATCCTGCGCGACGAGTCGATGCACCTGAACTTCGGCGTCGACATGATCAACCAGATCAAGATCGAGAACCCGCACCTGTGGACCGCCGAGTTCCAGGACGAGGTCACCCAGATGATCCTCGAGGGCACCGAACTGGAAGTCGCCTATGCCCGCGACACCATGCCCCGCGGCGTGCTGGGCATGAACGCGGCGATCATGGAGGAGTACCTGCACTTCATCTGCAACCGCCGCCTGGCGCAGATCGGCCTCAAGGAGCAGTTCCCCGGCGCGCAGAATCCCTTCCCGTGGATGAGCGAGATCATCGACCTGCGCAAGGAGAAGAACTTCTTCGAGACGCGCGTCACCGAATACCAGGTCGGCGGCGCGCTGAGCTGGGACTAAATTAGCAAGCTTTGGTCCCTACCCAATGCTTGGGTAGGGACCAATAGAAAGGCCCAGGACTGACGCCCTGGGCCCGAGAGAGGGGAAGGTGGCACTTCCCGCATCTCTTGGAGCAGGCACCTTGGCCAACTCCGATCGCGAGGGAATTCTGGTCGTGATGCTTGCTCAAGTCAACCACTGAAATGTGCAATGACGGAGGCTAGCTAGCCATGCAGTTTGATGCCGCATTAGTGAAAGAGCAAGGCGTTACATTCGCGGTCGTAGTAGTTAAAAAGCATGTTGTTAACTCACTGCACGAGAGTCAGAAGGCCATCGCCTCCTTCTCTCAGAGTTTTCCCAACACCCCAATAATTTTGATGGGGCAAGATGCACGAGGCGTCCCAACATTTAGGGGAAGACGCGACATTGTTAACTTTCTATCCAGAGTCCATGTTTCGCGACTCCCATGGAAAAGATACTCCACTGCAGCTTGAAGCCTTGAGAACAAGATGCCCGTAACTAGGGCATCTGCCTACAGGGCCATGTCACACGACATGGCCCGCTTTGCGTCCCGGCACCGCTGACGGTAGGCTTGCCGCCGTTCCGACTTCCCTATCCCCGATCCATCGTCAAAGGAAACACCATGCAACTCGGTATCATCGGCCTCGGCCGCATGGGGGGCAATATCGCCCGTCGTCTGATGCGCGGCGGCCATGAGGTCGTCGCCCACGATCAGGACCCCGCCGTCACCTCGGCGCTCATCGAGGAAGGCGCCGGCCATGCCGACAGCCTGGCGGCGATGGTCGACCGCCTCGAGGCCCCGCGCGCGGTCTGGGTGATGCTGCCGGCCGGCGAGCCTACCGAAGCCACCATCAACACCCTCGCCGAGCTGATGGCGCCGGGCGACATCATCATCGACGGCGGCAACACCTTCTACAAGGACGATATCCGCCGGGCCCGGGCACTCAAGCCCCGGGGCATCCACTACGTGGACGTGGGCACCTCCGGCGGCGTGTGGGGGCTGGAGCGCGGCTACTGCATGATGGTCGGCGCCGAGCAGGCGGTCTTCGACTATCTCGAACCGCTGTTCGACACCCTGGCGCCCGGCTACGGCGATCTCGAGCGTACCCGCGGTCGCAACGCCCCGGACGACCGCGCCGAGCGCGGCTACATCCACGCCGGCCCGGTGGGCGCCGGTCACTACGTGAAGATGGTTCACAACGGCATCGAGTACGGCCTGATGCAGGCCTATGCCGAAGGCTTCGAGCTGATGCAGAGCAAGTCCTCGGACGCCCTGCCGGAGGATGAGCGCTTCGACCTGAACCTGGCGGATGTGGCCGAGGTCTGGCGGCGCGGCAGCGTGGTTTCCTCCTGGCTGCTCGATCTCACCGCCCAGGCACTGGCCGGCGACCCGCGGCTCGACCACTACACCGGCGCCGTCGCCGACAGCGGCGAGGGCCGCTGGACGATCGACGCCGCCGTCGAGCAGGGTGTGGCCACCCCGGTGCTGGCCAATGCACTGTTCTCGCGCTTCAGCTCGCGCAAGGAAAACACCTACGCCAACCGCCTGCTCTCGGCGATGCGCTTCGGCTTCGGCGGCCACGTCGAGCCGCCGAAGTAATCTCGCCTTCGGAAACGCAATGGGCCGCCCGGGCGTGACAACACTCGGGCGGCCCGAACTTGCGCTCAACCTGATCGACATCAATGGCGCCGACCTTTCCCGCCCACGACGTGCGATACTGATTTACGCTGGACGGGATAAAACGCGAGCGATGGCAGCCCCTTCACGTTCACGACGCCGCATCGCGCCACACGGTCTGTCGTCCTTTCAGGTACCGGAGAACCAGTATGCTAGACGCCCTCGCCCTGCTGATGATCTTCATCGGGGTCGCCTTCTCGATCTACCAGCTCTATGACATCTACTACGATCAGAACTTCGGCGATGATGAATTGATCGCCCGGGGGGATGTGCCGGACATGGAGGCCCTGGCGCAGCTGGCGGCAGGTGCCGACGACGACGCCTTCCGCCACGCGATTCGCTCGACGTTCGGCGAGAACGTCGACGAAGGCGTGATCCGCCGGGTCCTGGCCAGCGAATCGCGTCAGGCCTGTGCCGAGCCGCTGCTGCGTCGCGGTCACCGGATCGTGTTCGACGGCGGGCTGCGGGTCCGGCATCTGCCATTCTGGGAGACTCGCCCGCCACGCCACAGCTTTCGAGCCACGCTGCTGCTGCTCATCCTGGGCTGCTGCCTGGCGGTGCTGTTCATGGGCGGGCTGAGCATCTACACCATTGCCTATCCGCTCTCGGCCGCCTGGCTGAGCTGGGCCAACGTCCCCTGGATACTGATGGTGGTGATCTACGGCCTGATCGCGCTGACCCACCTGCTGGCCCGACTCGACAAGTATCTCCACGACCTCCACGAGCTCGGCCGGCTAGACGAGCCGCCGGCCCGCGACGCGCCCCTGCACCCGAAGGCGCCGTAACTCTCACTAACCCTCACTCCACCAGCCCCAGCGAGCGCCGCCAGCGGGCTTCCAGGCTGTCCGGCGCCGTGGCACCGAACAGTGCCCGGGGCTCACCGCGATACCAGGCCCACATCTGGTCGCCGTAGCTGTAGTGCCACCACTCGCTGGGCAGGTTGGCAAAGCCAGCATCGACCATGGCGTGGTAGAGGATGCGCCGCCGGTCGCGCCAGAGGCGCGACTCGGCATCGTCGGCGTGATGCTCGAAATGCACAGTGTGCGAGCTGGCCCGCGCCTCGTCGAAGGCCGAGCCCATGTCGAGCAGCAGGCCATCGGCGTCGCACAATGCGACATCCACCGCGCCACCGGTCAGGTGCGGGCTGGGACATTCCGCACGCTCGCTGGGCGGCGACACGAAGGCACGGGTCAGCTCATGGCGATCCGCGGCATCGAGATCGGCATAGCGCGCCTCGACCATGCCCAGCAGGGTGTCGTAAAGGTAGCGCTGCACCACGTAGGGGCGCCAGGCGTCGAGCACCACCAGCCCCAGCCCTTCCGGCAGGTGGCGCGCCACCTGCAATAGCCGCCGGTAGAGCGCCTCGCGCGTCCAGCACTCGGGTACCGCCCGGGGCACACCCAGGGTGTGGTAAATGGGCAGGGTGCGCAGTGCCGGCGCGGCGAGGCTCAGCGGATGCAGCGGCGCGCCCTCGTCGACGATGGGGATGGCCGCAATGATCTCCCACTGCGGCTCGGCGATGTCAGCGATGGGGCGTCGGGTCGGATCAGTCACGTTCGCGTGGTTCATGGTCAGGATGCAATCAGCCCAGGGTTTCGGGTAGCCAGGTAATCAGGCCAGGGAAGAGGATCAGCACCAGCAGCACCGCCACTGCGGTCAGGATGAACGGCCAGATGGTGCGGAACAGCACGGTGATGTCGAGGCGGCTGACCGCCGCGGCGATGAACAGGCAGGCGCCCATCGGCGGCGTGATCAGGGCGATGGTGATGTTCAGGGTGATGATGATGCCCAGAGCCACCGGGTCGATGCCGGCGGACAGCGCCACCGGGGTGAACACCGGCGAGAGCAGCATCAGCGCCGAGACTTCCTCCATGAACATGCCGGTGACGAAGGTGATCGCGCTGAGCAGCAGCAGCACGATGACCGGGGAGTCGATAAACGGCTCGAGCAGCCCGGCAAAGCGATCCGGCGCTTGGGCATAGGCCAGCTCCCAGCTGATCACCGAGGAGATGCCGATGATCATGAAGATCGCCGCGGCCAGCCGCGTGGTCTCCACCACCGCCCGCCAGAAGGCGCCCGGGCGCAGCTCGCCCATCGCCAGGCCGCACAGGGCGACATAGAGTACGGTCAACGCCCCGGACTCGGTGGGCGTGACGAAGCCCAGCACGATCCCGGCGACGATGATGAATGGCGCGACCAGCGCCGGCAGCGCACCGCGTACCGCCTCGACCACCTCGTTCATCGCGGGCAGCGTGGTGCGCCGCTCGAGGCCGGCGCGCCGGGCATGGAAGGCATTCATCGCCATGAACGCCAGCGCCAGCAGCAGGCCCGGCACCACACCGCCGAGGAACAGCTGGCCGACCGAGGTATTGGTCTGCGCACTGTAGAGGATCATGAAGATGCTCGGCGGGATGATCGGCCCGATCAGCGAGCTGCCGGCGGTCAGCCCGGCGGCGAAGGCGGTGGAATAGCCCTCGCGAGTCATCGCCGGCACCAGCAGCGCACCCAGCGCCGAGGCGTCGGCGGCCGCCGAACCGTTGACCCCGGACATGAAGACGCTGCCCACCACGTTGACGTGACCGATGCCGCCGCGCAGATGGCCAACCAGCAGACGCGCGACGCGCATCAGCCGCTCGGTCATGCCGCAGGCGTTCATCAGGTTGCCGGCGAGGATGAACAGCGGAATCGCCATCAAGGAGAAGCTGTTCAGGCCACCGAAGAACTGCTGCGGCATCATCCGCGCGACCATTCCCGGGTCGACGAACACGAAACCCACCAGCGCGGTGACGATCAGCGTCAGAAACAGCGGGATGCCCAGCAGGGTGTTGGCCAGCAGGGTGACGAACATCGTGGCGACCATCATGAGGTAGCCCCCTCGGCGGCGTTCGTGTCATCGGCACCGGGTTGCGGCAGCGGGTTCGGGCCGTAGATCAGCACCTGCAGCGCGAGCAGGCCAAAGCCCAGCGGCATGGCCATCATGGGGATGGTGCGGCTGATGCCCAGCCCCTGGGAGGTGAAGTAGCCGACCGACAGCGCGTAATGCCAGCTCCACCAGGTCATCGCCAGGGCCAGGACCAGCGTCAGCAGCCACTGATAGGCCAGCAGCACGCGGCGGGCGGTCGCGCCCAGGCGGCGCTCGAGCAGCGCCACGCGCATGTGCTCGCCGCGCACCCAGACGTTGCCGGCGATCAGCAGCGCCGAGGCGATCAGGCAGTAACGGGCGAGTTCGTCGCTCCAGATCGGCGCCTGGCCGACCACGTAGCGGGTAATGACGCCATAGAGGATGTCGACCAGCGTGATCAGCAGTGCCAGGCCGCCGAGGCCGGTGGTGACCCGCCCCAGCAGCGTCAGCAGGGTATTTCGGAACATGGTGTTGTCACACGCTCATGGCCGGCCGACGGCCGACCATGAGGCATGCCTCGTCGAGTGAATGGAGAGCGGTCAGTCGGCGAGCAGGTCGCCCTGCCCGGCATCCTCGAGAGCCATCTTGATCCACTCGTCGCCGATATCCTTCTGCCGGAGCCAGTCGATGTAGGCCGGCTGCCCCTTCTCGCGGAAGGCGGCGAGCTCCTCGTCGGAGGGTTCGATCACCTGCATGCCGTGGTCGGCGAGGAACTGGATGCGCTCGTCGACACGCTTCTCGACGTCCTCGCGGTTGAGCGCGTTGGCCTCCTTCACGGCCGCATCAATCGCCTGGCGGTCCTCCTCGGAGAGACCGTCGTACCAGCTGCCGTTGGCAATCAGGAACTGATCCGAATACTGCACGTTGGCCAGCGTCAGGTACTTCTGCACCTCGTAGAGGCTGCCCATGATGATGTACATCGGCGGGTTCATCTGGCCGTCGGCGACATTGGTCTTGAGCGCCATGTAGGTATCGGTCCAGGGGATCGGCGTGCCGGACGCGCCAAAGGCCTCGTAGAGCGCCACCTGGCTGGGATCCATGGCACGGAAGCGCAGGCCGTCGAAGTCGTCCGGGCTGCTGATGGGACGCTTGGAGTTGGTGAAATCGAGGAAGCCGCCCTCCTCGATCACCCCGAGCAGCTCGGCGCCGGTGCGCTCCTTCAGGGTGTTCTCGACCTTGTTCCAGTAGTCGCCCTCGTCGAAGAACTGGTGGGCGGCGTCGTAGTCCTCGAACAGGAAGGGGATCGCGCTGACGTAGATCTCCGGCACGATCGGTGACAGGCCGGCGAACGAGGCGATGTTCAGGCTCGGCGAGTTGATCACCTGCTCCATGCGTTCCTGCTCTTCGCCGAGCATCGAGTTGGGGTAGAGCTTGAGCTGGATGTCGCCGTCGGTCTTCTCCTCGACCAGTCGCTTGAGGTTGCTGGCGAACAGGTGCACGGCGTTCTTGTCGGTATCGGGCGGACCGTTGTAGCTCAGGTTGATGGTCGTGGCGGCGTTGGCCAGGCTCGCTGTGGCGAGCATACCCGTCGCGGTGACGGCCAGCAGGGCATTGTGAAGGGTGGGAATACGCATGAAAGGCTCCTTGTTATTGTGCGAGTTCGCGTGAAACCGGCGTCGGCCAAGGACGACACATCGACGCTAGCCGTTGCGCTGTTGACCTTTCAAGCGCACAACCGTTGCCCTCAGGGCAACACCCGTGAATCCAGGAGCCGAGGCGCATCGGCGCTGAAGAAACGCATGCTGCGTCGCAGGTGCCTGATGAAGGCCTGGGCGGCCACCGTCAGCGGCCGTTCGGCCTGGCTGACGATGCGCGCCCGGGCATGGCGCAGTACCCCGGCCTCGACCTCGCGGGCGACGATGCTGCCCTCGTGGATCTCCTCGAGCACGGTCAGCTCGGGCATGAAGGTCACGCCCAGCCCCGAACGCACGAAGTTCTTGAGCACCGACACCGAGTTGGTCTTCATTCGCGGCCGGTAGGAGAGATGAGCCTCGTAGAGTGCCATGTCGACCAGCTGCCCCATGCCGGTGTGGCTGTCGATCAGCGCCAGCGGGTGCTCGGCGATCGCTGCCAGTGGCAGCGGCGCTACCGCCCGGGCCAGGGCGTGGCCGGCGGGCACGATCAGGTCGAGCGGCTGGCAGCGATCGATGTGCGAGACCAGTTGCGGGTCGTCGGGCGGCGCGTAGAGCAGCGCCAGGTCGACGGCATCCTCCTTGACCAGCATCATCGCCTCGGTGAGGCCGGCCATGTGGACCTCGATCTCCAGGCCCGGATAGGTGGCCAGGAAGTTCTGCAGCGGCGCCGAGATCAGATCGGCGATGAAGCCCTCGCCGACGGCGATGCGCACCTCGCCACGCTCGAGGTTCTGCAGCGCCTGCAGGCGCGACAGCGTGGCCCGCTCGGCGGCGCGCTGGTCGCGATAGTGGCGCAGGATCAGCTCGCCCGCCGGGGTCAGCGCAACCCGCGAGGCACGCACCAGCAGCAGGGTATCCAGCTCCTCCTCGAGGGCGCGCAACTGGCGACTGAGCGCCGACGGATTGACGCCCAGCTGGGCGGCAGCACGGCGCAACGAGCCGTAGTGGACAATGGCGTCGAGGTATTCCAGGGCGCGGGTCTTGAAGGGGCTCATCACGAACTCGGCTCGGCAGGCGGTCTCTTCATCTTTGCGGCCGCGGCGTCGCGACCTTCACGAAAGAGCATCATACTCCGACCACTTCGCTCGAGCGCATTACGTCCCTCGTGACCGTGCTAGGGTGGAGGCATGTCCGCCAACGCTCCCAGCACGCCACATTTGCGCCCCGCCCGAGGCGACGACCTCGACACCGTGCTCGCCTGGCCCGCCGACGCCGCGGCGAGCCGGCGCTGGGCGGGGCCGCGGCTGCCCTACCCGACCACGGCCAACACCGCCTGGATGACACTGGAGGCTTCGCCGGAGAACAGCTTCGCGCTGGTCGACGCCGACGGCGCGCTGCTCGGTTTCGGCCAACTACTGCGCTGGGACTATCGAGTGGTGCATCTGGCACGACTGATCGTCGCCCCGGCTCAGCGCGGCCGCGGCCTGGGGCGCGAGCTCTGTCGGGCGCTGATCGCTCGCGCCAGCGAGGCGTTCGAGGCCCGCCGGTTGACCCTCAACGTCTATGCTGACAACCATACTGCCTTAAGCCTGTATCGCTCGCTGGGCTTCACCGAACTGCTGCGCAACGAAGCCGGTGACGTGATCTTCATGAGCCTGGTATTGTCTTTACGTTGAGCCGTTGCCCCGGGAATTTGCCAGGCGTACCGAGACGCGGTAGCTTGAGGCAACGGAATACTTGAGTGGAGTACTCGGAGAATGAATCAGCGCAAGAGTGTCATCACCCGCGTCTACGTTCCCACCCATGTCCGTGACCTGCCCAACGGCGAACGGGAGACGATTCCCGGGCATTACCGGACGCCCGAGACCGGCCAGGAGTCAACGGACAACGACGGCGATACCCACGACTCCTGAGCCTCGTGCGTCATCGGCTCAGGTCGACCTCGAGCGTCTGCCCCCTGCCGACCTCGATCTGCTTGAGGATCAAGGGGCTGCGCGACTGGCCGCCGGGCAGCAGCACGCTGCCGGCGACGTAGAACACCCCCGCCGGAATGTCATGGGCCACGAAATAGCCATTGGCGTCGGTCTCGGCGTAATGGGTGTATTCCCGTGCCCGCGGATCGGCGGGTTCGATGCGCTTGCCGGCCAGCGCCACCTCGGCGGCTTCGGCGGAGTATTGGGTAGCCGGCGCGATCGATACCGTCTCGTGGGCGCCGACGAGCGTCTGTCCTTTTGAGGTGGTGTAGCTCAGACGCCCCTTGATCGTCGCGCTGCCGTGCTTGTCGAGCTTGGCGTAGGTCTCGGCGGGAAACGGCACCTTGCGTTCGACCATCCCCGGCTGTCCGGGCGCCTCGCCACCGCGCTCGATGACTGTCGGGCGGCCCGTCTCGCCGCCCCCCGGCAGCATGCTCTGTAATCCCTGACAGCCGCTGAGCAGCAGTCCCAGCAACACCACTCCCATCCATTGGCGCATCACAGCCTCCCCTCCATGCCCAAGCCGCTCGGGCCTGATTTATCGACACGGCGCTTACGTCTCGTCATGCGTCGGCGCGCTCAGCACCATCTGCGAACCACGAATCCGGATATCGAAACGGCCGAGAAAACTCATCCCCAGCAGGGCAGTATCGACGCCGATGCCCGCGTTGATCGAGCCGCCAACGTCGCGGGCCCGCAGGCCACCCAGCGAAACCTCGTCGAGAGTCGTCAGGAACCCGCTGGCGCGCCCGTTGGCGGTATCGAACGTGGCCCGAATACCGCGCTCGAGCCCCAGGCGATCGGCGAGACCGGCGGGAATTGAGACCAGACTGGCGCCGGTGTCCAGCAGGAAGGTCACCGGCTCACCGTTGATACGTCCGGTGGCCACAAAGTGCCCGCTGGCATTGCGCGTCAGAGTGATCGGCCCAGTACCTTCGTCCTCCACGAGTCCGGCATTAGGATTGTGCCGCGTCGTCAGGCGATCCTGAAACCAGAGTACTGCCAGGCCCAGCAGGATCACCCAGAACAGCACCATCATGCCCAGGCCGGTGCGTCGCACGCCGTCGTTATTATCGTTCATTTTACCTCGATCATTGCTCCCGTCGGCGTGTCACACTACCCGAGAGAGCCGCCCAGCATAGTCATCAGGACGACACTCTGGCAGACAATCACGATGCTACTACTCTGACATTCGTTGATGTATGTCATGTTGCGTGTCGTCAATACACAGATAATGAAACAAGAACTGACCACTGCAATTGGGCAGGATATCAAGCATGCGCCAAGAACTCCGCAAACCCCTGATCTGGGGCCTGCTCCTCGTCTCCGTTCTCGCGATCGCGGCCACGCTGGCCTGGTGGGAGCTGCGTCCCGAAGAGCTCGACGAGTCGATCGCCAGCGGCAACGGGCGCATCGAGGCCACGGAACTGGACGTGGCGACCAAGCTGAGCGGCCGTGTCGCCGAGATTCTGGTCGACGAAGGCGACTTCGTTTCCCCCGGCCAGCTTCTGGCGCGCATGGACACCCGAACCCTCGAAGCGGAGTTGCGTCAGGCCCAGGCCGAATTGCAGCGCATGCGCAACGCCCTGCAGACCGCCCAGGCCACGGTGGCACAGAATGAAAGCAACAAGGCGGCGGACGAAGCCGTCGTGCATCAGCGCCAGGCGGAGTTGACCGCGGCGCGCAAGCGCTACGAGCGCTCCAATGCCCTGCTCCAGCGTAACGCCATTTCCCGTCAGCAGGTGGATGATGACCTGGCGGCCATGCAAAGCGCCGAAGCGGCGCTGGCGGCGGCCAAGGCCCAAGTCTCGGCCGCCCAGGCCGCCATCGTCGCGTCACGCTCCCAGGTCGTCGAGGCGCAGTCCGCCATCGACGCCGCCGAGGCCAGCGTAGCGAAGACCCAGGCGGACCTGGAAGACAGCCAACTGCGTGCCGACCGCCTGGCCCGGGTACAGTATCGCGTGGCGGAACCCGGCGAAGTCCTCGCGTCCGGTGGCAAGGTTCTCAATCTGATCGATTTGACTGACGTCTACATGACGTTCTTTCTGCCCACCTCGCAGGCCGGTCGCGTGGCGCTGGGCGACAAGGTGCACCTGGTGCTGGACGCTGCCCCGGAGTACGTGATTCCCGCCCGCGTCAGCTTCGTCGCCAGCGCCGCTCAGTTCACGCCCAAGACAGTGGAGACCGCCAGTGAGCGTGAGAAACTCATGTTTCGGGTTCGGGCACGCATCGATCCACAACTACTCAAGGAACATCTCAAGCAGGTCAAGACCGGCCTACCTGGCATGGCCTACCTCAAGCTCGATTCCGAGTCCGAGTGGCCCGATTCACTTCAGGTGAACGTTTCAACATGACCGGGGACATCGTCGCACGGCTGCACAATGTTGGTCTGCAGTACACTAAAACCATGGCCTTAGCCGACGTGAGCCTCGAGATCCCGGCCAGGCAAATGGTCGGGCTGATCGGTCCCGATGGCGTTGGCAAGTCGAGCCTGCTGGCGTTGATCGCCGGGGCCAGACGCCTCCAGGCAGGCGGCGTGGAAGTGCTCGGGGGTGACATGGCGAACGCTGAGCATCGCCGCCTCACGGGGCCGCGCATCGCCTACATGCCCCAGGGACTTGGCAAGAACCTGTATGCGACGCTGACCGTACGCGAGAACCTCGAGTTCTTCGCTCGCCTGTTCGGCCAGGAGCGGGCCGAGCGCGAGCGGCGCATTGCCGACCTGACCCGCAGTACCGGCCTGGCCGATTTCACCGAGCGCCCCGCCGGCAAGCTCTCTGGCGGCATGAAGCAGAAACTGGGCTTGTGCTGCGCGCTGATCCACGACCCCGACCTGCTGATCCTCGACGAGCCCACGACCGGGGTCGATCCGCTCTCGCGCAGCCAGTTCTGGGACCTGATCGCCCGCATCCGCCAACAGCGCCCGCACATGAGCGTCCTGGTGGCCACGGCCTACATGGACGAGGCTCAGCGCTTCGACTGGCTGGTGGCGATGAACGACGGCCGGATACTCGCCACCGGCACGCCCGAGACCCTACTCGAGCAGACCCACTGCACGACGCTGGAAGAGGCGTTCGTCGCATTGCTGCCGACGGAAAAACGCCGCGGCCACCGCCAATTGACCATTCCACCGCGACCCGCCAACGACGACATCGCCATCGAGGCCCATGGCCTGACCAAGCGCTTCGGCAACTTCACCGCGGTGGATCATGTCGATTTTCGCATCGAACGTGGCGAGATCTTCGGCTTCCTCGGCTCCAACGGCTGCGGCAAGTCGACCACCATGAAGATGCTGACCGGCCTACTGCCGTTCGAGGAAGGCCAGGCCCAGCTTTTCGGTCAGCCGGTCGATCCCAACGACATCGAGACCCGGCGGCGGGTCGGCTACATGTCGCAGGCGTTCTCGCTGTACAGCGAACTCAGTGTGGGACAGAACCTCGACCTCCATGCCCGCCTGTTTCACCTGCCCGACGCCGACTACCGCCAGCGCCGCCAGGAACTGCTGACCCGTTTCGATCTGGAGAGCGTCGTCGACCAGCTTTCCGGCCGCCTGCCGTTGGGCGTTCGTCAGCGCCTGTCGCTGGCGGTGGCGGTGCTGCACCGTCCGGAAATCCTGATCCTCGACGAGCCGACCTCCGGCGTCGATCCGGTCGCCCGCGACAATTTCTGGGCCCAACTGGTCAAGATGTCGCGCGAGGATGGCGTCACCATCTTCATCTCGACCCACTTCATGAACGAGGCCATGCGCTGCGACCGCATCTCGCTGATGCATGCCGGCCGGGTGCTCGCCAGCGATACGCCACAGGCACTGATGGCGAGCCGTGGCAGCGACACGCTGGAACAGGCTTTCATCGCCTACCTGCGTGAGGCCAGGCAGGTCTCGGAAGAGCCGAACGACAGCGCTCCCGCAGCCCCCCCTTCCGTCGTTACGGCAACGGCCGACGTCCCGCCGCCACGCTTCAGCTGGCGACGGCTGTTCAGCTATGCTCGCCGCGAGAGCATGGAGCTGCGCCGCGATCCGGTACGTGCCACGCTGGCCCTGGTCGGGACGCTGCTGCTCATGTTCATCGTCGGCTACGGCATTACCATGGACGTGGAAGATCTGTCCTTCGCCGTGCTCGACCGCGACCAGACCACGACCAGCCAGCACTATATTCTCGACCTGTCCGGCTCACGCTACTTTCACGAAAAGGCGCCACTGCAAAGTTACGACGACCTCGACACGCGGCTGCGCAACGGCGATATCAGTCTGGCCGTGGAAATCCCGCCCGATTTCGGGCGCGATCTCAAGCGCGGCGACTCGCCTCAGGTGTCCTACTGGATCGACGGTGCAATGCCCACTCGCGCCAGCACCATCCGCGGTTATGTCCAGGGCATCCACGCCAGCTATCTGCAGGAACTGGCCCGCGACAACGATGCCCCCGGCAGCGGACAGGTCGATATCGCCCTTCGCTATCGCTACAACCCCGACGTTCAGAGCCTGCCGGCGATGGTGCCTGGAGTCATTCCGCTGCTGTTGATGATGATTCCCGCCATGCTGACCGCGTTGGGCGTGGTACGCGAGAAGGAGCTCGGTTCGATCACCAACTTCTACGTCACCCCGGTAACGCGTCTCGAGTTCCTGATCGGCAAGCAGCTGCCCTACGTGGCCATGGGCATGATCAATTTCGTCCTGCTCGTGCTGCTGGCGATCCTGGTGTTCGGCGTGCCGGTCAAGGGCAGCCTGCCGACGCTGGCTCTGGGGGCACTACTTTACGTGATGTGCGCCACCGGACTGGGTTTCCTGTTCTCGGCCCTGTTCAATAGCCAGATTGCGGCGATCTTCGGCACCGCCATCGGCACCCTGGTGCCGGCGATCCAGTTCTCGGGCATGATCCATCCCGTATCGTCACTGGAGGGCGCCTCAGCCGTAATCGGCCAGCTCTACCCCACCAGCCATTTTCTGATCATCAGCCGAGGCATCTTCTCCAAGGCCCTCGGACTGGCCGAACTTTATCCCTATTTCCTGGCCCTGCTGGCAACCATCCCGGTGTTGAGCCTGCTGAGCCTCGCCGGCCTCAGGAAGCAGGAGACATGATGCGCATCCTCTCCAACATTTTTCAGCTCGGGCTCAAGGAACTGCGCACGCTCCTGCGCGATCCCGCCATGCTGCTGCTGATCGTCTACGCCTTCAGCATCAGCATCTATTCCAGCGCCACGGCGATGCCGGAGACCCTGCACCGGGCCGCGATCGCCATCGTCGACGAGGATCGCTCGCCTGCCTCGCAACGCCTCATCGATGCCTTTCAGGCGCCCTACTTCCTGCCGCCGGAACTTACGGGACACGCCGACATGGACGAGGGCATGGACGAGGGACGCTACACCTTCACGCTGAACATCCCCCCCGGTTTCCAGCGCGACCTGCTCGACGGCGATACGGTCACGATCCAGCTCAACGTCGATGCGACCCAGATCAGTCAGGCATTCACCGGCGCCGGTTACATCCAGGAAATCGTCAACGATGAAGTCGCCACCTTCCTGGCGGGACACGACCCCGATGCCGTCACTCCCGTTCAGGCGGTGGTGCGCGTGGCCTACAATCCCAATCTGGATCAGGCCTGGTTCGGCGCCGTGAACGAGGTCATCAACCAGATTACCATGCTGTCGATCATCCTCACCGGCGCGGCGCTGATCCGCGAACGCGAACATGGCACCATCGAGCACCTGCTGGTCATGCCGGTCACGCCCTTCGAGATCATGACGGCCAAGGTCTGGTCGATGGGTCTGGTAGTCCTGGTGGCCTCCGCCTTCGCCCTGCGCGTGGTCGTGGAAACCTGGTTGCAGGTCCCTATCGCCGGTTCGGTCGCCCTGTTCCTGTTCGGCGCCATGTTGCATCTGTTCGCCACGACTTCCATGGGCATCTTCTTCGGCACCGTGGCACGCTCCATGCCGCAGCTCGGGCTGCTGATCATCCTCACGCTGATCCCGTTACAGGTGCTGTCCGGCGGCACGACGCCGCGGGAAAGCATGCCGGTGTTCATTCAGGACATCATGCTCGCCGCTCCGACCACTCACTTCGTGATGCTGGGGCAAGGCATCCTGTTTCGAGGGGCGGGGCTGGCCATCGTCTGGCCGCAGCTATTGGCACTGCTGGTGATTGGCGCGGCTTTCTTCCTGTTCGCCCTGTCCCGGCTACGCAAGTCGCTGAGCTGAAAGAACATACCTGTTGTCATGCTTACTGATAGGAACTGTAATTCTTCCGAGATGTCTTCGCCCATGAAAGAGCCGGGCTATATTGACCAGCACGGCAACCATCTGACCATCGTCGGTGACTGGACGCTGCCGTATTATGCCGCTTTACGCCTCGAACTCGATCGCCGCCCCCGGCATGAGACTACCGCCACGACCATCGACCTCACTAAACTCCGAGCCCTGGACACCGCCGGTGCCGCCTTGTTGATGGAACTCGTCGGTGCCCGATGGCTTGCTGAGATAGACGAACGGGCACCCGAATTGCCGACGACACGCCGCGCCCTGCTGCGCACCTTGGGCGAGGCCATGATCGACAACCCGCCTCCCTCGGCGCGGCCCGGTCGACCATTGTGGGACACCCTGGCCCGGACCGGCCAGCACGTCGAAGGAATCTGGCAGCAGCAATACCAGTTGCTCGGCTTCATCGGCCAAGTGCTCGCCACCCTCGCCGTCACGGCCTGGTGGCCGCGACGCTGGCGACTTACCTCAATGGTGGCCCAACTGCACCAGACAGGCCTCAACGCCCTGCCCATTGTTGCCTTGCTGACCTTCCTGGTGGGCGCAGTGGTGGCCTTTCTCGGCGCCACGGTGCTGCGCGACTTCGGCACCACTATTTACACGGTCAACCTGGTCGCCTTTGCCTTCCTTCGTGAGTTCGGCGTGCTACTCGCTGCCATCCTGCTCGCCGGTCGTACCGCCAGCGCCTTTACCGCCCAGCTCGGTGCCATGAAGGTCAATGAGGAACTCGACGCCGTGCGTACCCTCGGCCTCGACCCCATCGAGTTGCTTGTGCTGCCGCGGGTGCTGGCGATGATGCTGAGCCTGCCGATCCTTACCTTCGTGGGCATGTTGAGCGGCATTCTCGGCGGTGCCCTGGTCTGCCTGCAGGCCCTGGATATCTCGCTTATCCAGTTTCTGGCCATCCTGCAGCGTGACATCCCGCTCAACCACTTCCTGGTGGGACTCGCCAAGGCACCGCTGTTTGCCTTCCTCATTGCAGTAATCGGTTGCCTGGAGGGCTTCAAGGTCAGCGGCAGCGCCCAGTCGGTGGGCGAACACACCACCTCGAGCGTGGTGCAGTCGATCTTCGTGGTGATTCTGCTGGATGCAGTGGCGGCGCTGTTCTTCATGGAGATGGGCTGGTGAGCGCGTCCCGGGAACCACTGATCCGGGTTCGCGGACTGGCCAACCGCTTCGGCCAGCACAGCGTTCATGAGAACCTCGATCTCGACCTCTACCCGGGCGAGATCCTCGGAGTAGTCGGCGGCTCGGGCACCGGCAAGTCGGTTCTGCTGCGCAGCATCGTCGGCCTGTTGCGGCCCAGCGCCGGGCGCATCGAGGTGTTCGGTGAAGACCTCCCGCAGCTCCCCGCCCGGGATCGCTCCCGAGTGGAACGCCGTTTCGGAGTGCTCTTCCAGCGTGGTGCGCTGTTCACCTCACTGACCCTGCAGGAGAACGTCGCCCTGCCACTGATCGAGCACGCCGGACTCCCCCGCGCCGACGCCGAAGCCCTGGCCCGGGTCAAGCTGGCCCTGGCCGGCCTGCCCGGGGAGGTCGCGATCCTGTACCCCGCCGAACTCTCTGGCGGCATGATCAAGCGGGCCGCGCTAGCGCGTGCCCTGGCACTGGACCCCGAAGTGCTGTTCCTGGACGAGCCGACGGCGGGCCTGGACCCGATCGGTGCGGCGGCCTTCGATCGCCTGATTCTGACCCTGCGCGACGCCCTGGGTCTGAGCGTTTTCCTGGTCACTCATGACCTGGACACTCTCTATGCCGCCTGCGATCGGGTGGCCGTGCTATCGCGCCGGCGTGTGCGGGTTGCCGATCGGCTCGACATCGTCGCGGCCACCGACGATGAATGGATCCACGACTACTTTCATGGCCCCCGAGGCCGCGCCGCCTATCGGGCGGCCCATCCAGAAGAGAGCCCCTGACGATGGAACCTCGTGCTCATCATGTGCTGATCGGACTGTTCACGGTGATTACCCTGGGTAGCGCGCTGCTGTTCGCCCTCTGGCTCGGCAAGTCCAGCGTTGACCGCGACTATGCCTGGTACGAGATTCGCTTCAACCGGGCCGTCAGCGGGCTCGCCGAGGGCAATGCAGTCCAGTACAGCGGTATCGAGGTCGGCGATGTAGTCAGGCTACGCCTCGATCCCCAGGACCCGCGCCAGGTACGGGCGCTGATCCGCGTCTATAGCGACGTTCCAGTGAAGCAGGATACCCGCGCCAGCCTGGCGCTGGCCAACATCACTGGCACCATGAACATCCAACTGCTCGGCGGCACCCCGCAGAGTCCGCGCCTGCAAGGCGGCCGCGACGATCCTCCACTGATCCAGGCCGAACCTTCGCCGCTGAGCTCGCTGCTCGCCAACAGCGAGGAGCTCTTCGCCCAGGTGGAGCGCTTGCTGACCAGCGCCAACCGGCTGCTTTCCGCAGAGAATGCCGAAAGTCTGACGCGCACCCTGGGCAACCTGGAGAGCGTCTCGCGGGCGTTGGTCGACCAGCGTCACGCCCTCGGCGAAGCCATGGCGCGCTTCGGACGGGCCGGCGAGCAGTTCGAGGCGGCCCTCGAAAGTTTCAGCCGACTGGGCGAGACTGCCAACGGCCTACTGGACAAGGAGGGTGGCGAGGCTCTGCAGAGTGCCCGCCGCGCGATGCAATCGCTGGAGTCCACTACCGCCCGGCTGGATAGCCTGACCGCACGCCACGAGGGCTCTCTGGCCAGGGGCCTTCAAGGCGTGGGCGAACTCGACCCGGCCATGCGCGAGCTGCACGCTACGCTGCGCGTCCTGAACCGTCTGGTGCGGCGCTTCGAGGAGAATCCGGCCGAAGCCTTGCAGGGCCGCAACGAGATGCAGGAGTTCAGTCCATGAGCCTATCGCGCATGCCACGCCTCGCCATGCCGCTGCTGGTGCTGAGCGGACTGCTTTCAGGCTGCAGCCTGCTCCCCGAACGCGAGCCGGTACGCCTTTTCACGCTATCCGAACCGTCACTCTCAGCGTCCCCTGGTAGCGCCTGTGACCTGACCCTGAGGGTCGATACCCCCAGTGCCGGGTCGCCGCTGGATGGCCCGCGCCTACTGATCATGCCTTCCCCCGGCGAGTTCCAAGCCTATGCCGGGGCACGCTGGCGTGATGATGCCCCGCTGCTAGTGCGCGATCATCTAATCGAAGCCTTCCGCCTCGATGGTCGGCTGGCCGCTGTGGTGGACGATGCCAGTCGGGCGCGCAGCGACGCCACCCTAGCGAGCCAGCTAGGGGCCTTCTATAGCCGCTACCGCAAGGGCACGCTCGAGGTAATGGTCCGCCTTGACGTCCAGCTTCTCGACGAGGCGAACCGCGAGGTGCTGGCCAGCCAACGCATCGAGGTAGCGGCACCCAGTGATGACGACGGCCTGGAGTCCGTGGTCGAAGCCTTCGGCCACGCCGCCGACCAGCTCGCCAGCGAGTTGGTCGATTGGACGCTCAGAGAATTAGCGTCCCAAAAGTCGTGAGTGATGCCCGCGCTGGCGAAATCAGTCGAAAAGGGGTCTTTGGATGCATCATAGGGGGTTTAGCTCGGTCAAGCAGACGAACCGACCATTCACTCCTGCGCCAATGGGGTCCGACCGCCACTGGCCATGGATCCGGGTTTGGCATCAGTCGCGTGCCTTCGCCGCCCGCGGCGTCGCGGCTGGCGTCGAGCGGCTCTCGCCCATCGACCGGACGGGGCGCCAGTGCAGCAACCCATGCGCGAGCATGCCGAACACCACGCCCCAGAACGCCGACCCCAGCCCCAGCAGGCTCATCCCCGAAGCGGTCGCCAGGAAGGTGATCACCGCGGCCTCGCGGTGCTCAATATCCTCGACCGCGGCGACCAGGTTGCCGGCGATCGCGCCGATCAGCGCCAGCCCGGCCAGTACCGCGACGAAGGCGTCGGGCAGCGAGGTGAACAGCGTCACGATGGTCCCGGCGAACAGCCCGCCGAGCAGGTAGAACAGGCCGTTGGCGATGCCCGCCACGTAACGCCGATCGGGGTCCTCGTGAGCGTCCTTGCCGGTGCAGATCGCCGCGGTGATCGCCGCCACCACCGTGGTGATGCCGCCGAACAGCGCCGTGCCCAGCGAGACCAGGCTGGTGGTGGCGATGATCGGCCGCGAGTGGACCCGGTAGCCGGCACCGCGCATGATCGCCATGCCCGGCAGGAACTGGCCGGTCAGGCTGACCAGCACCAGCGGCAGCGCCAGGCTCAGGGTCGCGTGCCAGCTCCACTCGGGGGCGATGAACTGCGGCGTCGCCAGCTGCCAGCGCACGCCGCTCAGCGAGGTGCCCTCGAGCCCCACCGACAGCGCGATGCCGGTCACCAGCAGCAGCACCAGGCAGTAGCGCGGCGCCAGACGCTTGAACACCAGGTAGGCGGCGAGCATGCTCAGCGCCAGCAGCGGCGTGCTCTCCACCGAGCGGAAGGCGCCGAGCCCGAACTGGAACAGGATGCCCGCCATCATCCCGGCGGCGATCCCCGAGGGGATGCGCCGCATCAGCCAGTCGAAGCTCCCCGAGACACCGACCAGCAGGATGATCAGCGCCGCAACGAGATAGGCGCCCACCGCCTCGTTGAGCGACAGCCCCGGGAACAGCGTCACCAGCAGTGCCGTGCCCGGCGCCGACCAGGCGGTGATCACCGGTATTTTCAGCCAGGCGCTGAGCAGGATGCCGGACAGCGCCGCGCCGATCGAGATCGCCCACACCCAGGAGGTCAGCATCTCGGGAGCGACATCGGCGCTGCGGGCCGCCTGGAAGAAGATCGCCAGCGGCCCCGAATAGGAAATCAGCACGGCCAGGAAACCGGCCGCCACGGCGGAAATCGACCAATCCTTGAACATCATCGTCTCTCCAGCGGGTCAGGGAAACCGGCACGCGGAGTCCGGGCCGGTCTCGCGTCGCAAAAAAGGCCCGCACGGCCTGGGCAGCCTGCGGACCAATGGAGGATATCGGGCGGCACGGCAGCGGCCATGCCCCGGGGGCTCGTGGCCTCAGGCGATGGCACCGCGCCCGAGGCGTCTCGGCTCAGGACGCCGAGGGCTCGTTGGCGACCCGGCGGATGAACTCGAAGTCCCTGGTCTCGAAGATCAGCGAGACCCCCACGCCCAGCACCAGGGCCCAGAAGGACGAACCGATGCCCAGGATCTGCAGGCCCGAGGCGGCGATCAGGAAGGAAAACAGTCCGCCCATCTCGTGCTTGCCCGCGAAAGTCATGTACATCGCCGAGGTGATCACCCGCAGCAGGGCCAGGCCGGCGATGATGGCGATGAAGTAGGACGGCATCGCCTCGATCAGGCTGACCACGTAGCCGTAGAAGGGGGCCGCTACCACGAAGATCGCCCCGGCGATCACCGCCGCCACCCAGCGCTTGTCCGGCTTGCCGGCCTCGGGCGAGGAGCAGATGCCGGTCATCGGCGCGGCGATGCAGGTGCTGTGGAGGTTGAAGAAGGACGAGATCATGGTCGCGAAGCCGCCCACCGCGGTGATGGCATTGGCCGGCACCGACTTGTAGCCCATGCCCTGGACCAGGCCGACGCCGGCCGGCGTCTCCATGCCCACCAGGATCAGCGCCAGCGGCAGGCCGTAGGCCAGGAAGGCCTCCAGGGTAAACTTGGGAACGATGAACTCGGGCAAGGTCACCGAGAACGTCACGCCGGAGAAGTCGACCCCGGTGACCAGCATGTAGGCGATGCCCGCCAGCATGGCCACGATCAGCGGCGGTACCCGGCGCAGCAGGCGCGCCGACAGCAGAAAGGCCAGGATCATGATCGAGGCCGGCAGCAGGGCATGCTCCAGCGGGGCGACCATGTTGAGGCCGAACTTGAGCAGGATGCCGCCGACCATGCCCATGACGATGGGCATGGGGATCAGCTTCATGACGATCCCCATCACCCCGGCCAGCCCCGCCACCAGCGAGATGGCCCCGGCGATCAGCGAGGCGCCGAGCGCGGCTTCCACGCCGACCACCGGGATGATCGCCGCGAACAGCAGCGCCCCGGGGATGGAGTTGGCCATCGGCAGCGGCAGCCGGTAGTAGGCGGGCATGAACAGCCCGAACAGGCCGTTGATCATCAGGTAGGCGATGACCCAGATCATGATGAAGTGGGGGTCGAGTCCCGCGGCGGTGCCGGCGCTGATGTGGATCACGCCGGCGCTGAGGCCGAAGATACCGGCCACAACCCCGGCACTGACGTTGTCGACGTTGAGATCACGAATGAAGTCGGCGGGGGCGCGCCGCAGACTGACGCCCTTCTCGAGGTGTTTCACGGTGTACTCCAGACATTGTTGTCGTTGGAATCGGGAGACGGTGGCGCCGCGCCCCGAGGGGGCGCGGCGGGCAATCAGCCCTGGTCGCCACCGGCCACCGGCAGCACGCTGCCGGTGATGTAGCTGGCCTCGTCGGAGGCCATGAACAGGATCGGTGCGGCCATCTCGTCCAGGGTGCCGTAGCGGCCGAACAGGCAGCTCTGCCTGGTCTGGTCGATATGCGCCTGGAACCAGGCCTGCTCGGTCGCATTGCGCGGCTCCGGGGTGCCGCGCGAGATCTTGCGTGGCGGCGCCTCGGTGCCGCCCGGCGCGGTGGCCACCACGCGGATGCCGTGCTCGGCATACTCGAAGGCCAGCGACGCCGTCATGGCGTTGACGCCACCCTTGGCCGCGGAGTAGGGAATCCGGTGGATGCCGCGGGTCGCCGCCGAGGAGACGTTGACGATCACCCCGCCGCCCTGCGCGATCATCGTCGGCAGCACCGCCCGGCAGCACCACAGGGTGGGCATCAGCGAGCGGGTGATCTCGGCCGAGATCTGCTCGGGGGTAAACTCGGTGAACGGCTTGAAGTTGATCGCCCCGCCCACGTTGTTGATCAGGATGTCGATGCGCCCGAAATGCTCGACACTCCGGGCCATGACCGTCTCGGCCCCCTCCCAGGTCTCCAGGTCGGCCTGCAGGGCGATGGCCTCCGCCCCCTGCCCCACCAGGTCGGCCACCACCTCCTGGACGAGATCGGAACGATCGACCAGCGCCAGGCGCGCGCCCTCGGTGGCGGCCCGCTCGGCGACGCGACGCCCGATGCCCTGGGCCGCGCCGGTGATCACCATCACCCGGTCCTGGAAACGCGAGTCCTGAAAGCGCCTCATGCCGCGCCCCCCGGTGCCTGGTTGGGGGTGAACTTCTCGTAGTAGAAACTCTGCGGGGTGATGCCCTGCTCGTCGAAGTACCTGAGCACCGCATCGACCATCGGCGGCGGCCCGCACAGGTAGACGTCGATGTCGCCGTCGTGCAGTACCCCGGCGTCCATGTGATGGGTCACGTAGCCCTTGCGCGGATGCTCGCTGGCCTCATCCACCACCACGGTGGCATAGGTGAAGTTGTCCAGCTCCCTGGCGAAGTGCTCCAGGGCATCGACCTTGACCAGATGGTCATCCTTGTTGACGCCGTAGATCAGATGGATCGGCTGGTCGTTGACCTCCCCTTCGGCCTTCTTCTGCACCAGCCGCTCGAGCATCGACAGGAAGGGCGCGAGACCGGTGCCGCCGGCCAGCATCAGCACCGGGCGGGTGATCTCGCGCAGGTAGAAGCTGCCCATCGGGCCGGTCAGCGAGAGCCGCTCGCCCGGCCGGCAGCGATCGCTGAGATAGCCGCTCATCAGGCCGTCGGGCACGTTGCGGATCAGGAAGGTGGCCCGCGAGGCGCCCGGCCGGGAACTGAAGGAGTAGGAACGATGCTCGCCGGAGCCCGGCACGTCGATGTGGATGTACTGGCCGGGCAGGAAGGCCAGCTCGGCACCGTCGTCCAGGTCGATGGCCAGCTCGATGCTGTCCTCGGAGAGCGGCTCGACCACGGCCACGGTGCCCTCGACCTTGCCGACCGCGGTCTTGCACAGCGCCGAGGCCACCGGCACCTGGATGACGCAGTCGGAGGACGGCACCATCTGGCAGGTCAGCACCAGGCCGTCGGCCGCCTCCTCGTCGGAGAGCGCCTCCTCCAGGTACTCGTCGCCCAGGTCGAACTCGCCCTTCTCGCAGTGGCCCTTGCAGGTTCCGCAGACACCGTCCGAGCAGTCCATCGGCAGATTGACCTTCTGGCGATAGGCGGCATCGAGCACGGTCTCGCCGTCCTTGCAGCCGATGAAGCGGGTCACCCCGTCCTCGAAGTTGAGTGCAATGGTGTAGCTCATGGTCGTTCTCCTCCTCCACCGGTCTCCGCGACCCGGTCGGCACGACCCGGCCGGTGTGACCGGGCCGTTCACCCCGATCAGATGTGGTAGATATCGATGACCTGGTGGATGTAGTCGTTGTTCAGGATCACCTTCTTGTGGGCGATCAGCGGCGTCTCGCCGGACACGTCCAGGGTGTAGAAGGACGTCCCGAAGAACTGGTTGGTCTGCTGGTAGCGATGGCTCAGGGTGTGCCAGTTGAAGCGCAGCTCCACCGTGTCGCCCTCCTGGGACAGCACCTCGAGGTTGCTGACCTGGTGGGTGGTGCGCGGCTCCGGCGTGCTCGCCCCACTGCGTTCGGTCTTGATCCGGTAGACCCGGTCCTCGAGCCCCTCGCGATTCGGGTAGTAGATCAGCGAGATCTCGCTGTGCGGATCCCGGGTCAGCTGGTCGTCGTCGTCCCAGGCCGGCATCCAGAACACCGCGTCCTTGCTGTAGCACTCGAGCCACTCGTCCCATTGGCGGTCGTCGAGCAGGCGCGCCTCGCGGTAGAGGAAGGCCTGGATATCCAGATAGCTGATGCTCATGGTCTCTCTCCCCTTGTCACGCGGTGGCGATGTACTGGCTGCGTTCCTTGTCGATGGCGCGCAGCATTTCCTCGACCCAGTGGCGGTGGTGCAGCACGTAGAGGCCTTCGTCCTCCGGGGCCGCGCCGCTGAGCAGCGGCTTCATGCCGATCGCCCTGGCGTTGTCGTCGGCGCCCTCGATCCACTGCTTGGCCCCGCGGGAGAGGTCGTTCCACTCGGCCAGCGCGCCGTTGTAGCCCTCCTGGCAGGCCCGGAACTCCTCGAGATCGTCCGGGGTGCCCATGCCGGAGACGTTGAAGAAGTCCTCGTACTGGCGGATGCGCACCCGGCGGCTCTCGGCGGATTCGCCCTTGGGCGCGAAGCAGTAGATGGTGACCTCGGTCTTGTCCACGGCGAGCGGGCGCAGCACGCGGATCTGCGTGGAGAACTGGTCCATCAGGTAGACGTTGGGGTACAGGCAGAGGTTGCGGGTCTGGTTGACGATCGAGTCGGCCCGCGCCTCGCCCAGCTCCTTCTCGATCCGGTCCTTCTCGTTGTAGACCGGGCGCACCTCGGGATTGAGCAGCCGCGTCCACAGCATCATGTGGCCGTTCTCGTAGGAGTAGAAGCCGCCCTGGCTCTTCGACCAGCCGTCGGCGTCCACCGCCTTGGTGCCGCCGGCGTCGTAGTTGCGGCGATCCATGGTCGAGGCATAGTTCCAGTGCACGCTGCTGACGTGGTAGCCGTCGGCGCCGTTCTCCGCCTGCAGCTTCCAGTTGCCGTTGTAGGTGTACGACGAGGTGCCGCGCAGGACCTCCAGGCCTTCCGGCGCCTGGTCGACGATGTTGTCGATGACCTTGGTGGTCTCGCCCAGGTACGCCTCGAGCGGCTGCACGTCGTCGCTCAGGCTGCCGAACAGAAAGCCCTTGTAGCTCTCGAAGCGCGGCAGGCGGGTCAGGTCGTGGGAGCCTTCCTGCTTGAAGCTGTCCGGGTAGGCGCCGGTCTTCTCGTTCTTGGCCTTGAGCAGCTTGCCGTCGTTCTTGAAGGTCCAGCCGTGGAACGGGCAGGTGAAGGTGCCCTTGTTGCCGCGCTTGCGCCGGCACAGGGTCGCGCCGCGGTGGGCACAGGCGTTGATCAGGCCGTGCAGCTCGCCCTGCTTGTCGCGGGTCACCAGCACCGGCTGGCGGCCCATGGTCACGGTGAGGTAGTCGCCCGGCTCGGGCAGCTGGCTTTCGTGGCCCAGGAACAGCCAGTTGCCCTCGAAGACGTGCTTCATCTCGAGTTCGAAGAACTCGGGATCGGTGAAGATGCTGCGGTGAACACGATAGATACCGGCGTCGGCGTCATCGACCACGGCACCGCGGACGCGTTCCTCGAGAAGATCAAGCTTGGTCGTCATGATCGGGATCCTCGATGGTTGTCGGGGGAAGGCCCTGGCGGCAGGGCCTTCCCGGTCGTCGGGAAGTAGCGGAGGCGCTGGGCCTCAGACCTTGGCGGTACCGGCCAGCTGGCTGGCCTTGTCCTGCTCGTCTTCCTTGGCACGCGGACGCGCGTGACGATGCTGGAGCTCAGGGTCGTCGGTCGCCGTCAGCACGATATCGAAGGTCACCTCGGAGAACGGGCCGTCCAGCTCGCGCCTGGCGATCTCGTCGGCGTCCTCGATGCGGTTGGCCGGAATCACCAGCTCCTCGCGCGTCGCGTAGGCGAAGTCGTCGAAGGTGTAGGGGTCGCCGGCCAGGTTGATCTGGGTGGTCAGGTGCTGGTGGCCCGGTGCCGAGATGAAGTAGTGGATGTGCGCCGGACGCTCGCCGTGGCGGCCGAGCAGCTTGAGCACCTGATCGGTGGGGCTACCCTCCGGCACCCCGTAGCCGGAGGGGACGATGCTGCGCGCGGTGTAGCGGCCCTCGGCGTCGGTCACGATGGTGCGGCGCAGGTTGTACTCGCTCTGGGTCGGATCGAAGAACGAGTAGCCGCCCTTGGAGTCGGCATGCCAGATCTCGACCCTGGCCCCGGCGATCGGGTTGCCGTCGACATCGCGCACCTGGCCGGTCAGCCATAGGGTCTCGCCGTCGGTGTCCCGGCCGTCGTCCATGCGCGCGAAGCCCTCGGCTTCCGGCGCCCCGGCCACGTAGAGCGGGCCCTCGATGGTGCGCGGGGTGCCGCCGACTCGCCTGGCCTCGGCGTCGATGGCGTCCTGGCGCATGTCCAGGTAGTGGTCGAAACCGAGCCCCGGCGACAGCAGGCCGAACTGGGTCTGGCCACCCAGCGCGTTGAGCAGGCTGACGGCGGACCAGTACTCCTCGGGGGTGACGTCGAAGTCGTCGATCAGCTTGTACAGGTCGGAGAGCAGACGGTGCATGATCTGCTTGGCGCGCTCGTCGCCACCGGACTGGTCGAACCCGCTGACGGTCTTGAGGAAATCCTGGACTTCGGGGGTGTCGAAGATCTTGACGGTCATGGTCTTGGCCTCGTGTTGTTATCGTGCTCTTCAGTGCGTGAACGGGCGTGATGCGGCGTCAGGCGTCGCCGTCGCGGACGGACGACGGATGCCGGCACAGCGGCTTGACGGCGATCTCCATGTAGGGGAACAGCGGCAGGCTGGAAACCAGCTCCTGCAGCTCGGCGTTGTCCTCGACATCGAAGATGCTGACGTTCGAGTAGCTGCCCGCGACCCGCCACAGGTGGCGCCACTTGCCCTGGCGCTGCAGGTCCTGCGAATAGGCCTTCTCGGTCGCCTTGATCTCGGCGGCCTGGTCGGCCGGCATGTCGGGCGGCAGCTTGACGGTCATTTCCACCTGAAACAGCATGTCGTTCTCCTCCTCGGCGCGTACGCGTCTCAGTGCTTGCGCGAATAGTGCGCGAGCTTGTCCTCATCCAGCGTGATGCCAAGCCCCGGGCCGGCGGGCAGCGCGACCCCGAAGTCGCGGTAGTCCAGGGGCTCGGCGACGATGTCGTCGGTCAGCAGCAGCGGGCCGAACATCTCGCTGCCCCAGGCCAGCTCGGGCAGCGTCGCCCAGGCATGCAGGGCGGCGGCGGTACCCACGGTGCCCTCGAGCAGGGTGCCGCCGTAGAGTCCCATGCCGACGGTGCGCGCCAGCCCGGCCAGCTCCAGCGCGCCCAGCGGCCCGCCGGCCTTGGCGATCTTCAGCGCGACGGCACCGCTGAAGCCTCGCGCGGCCAGCTCATAGCCGTCGCGGGCATCGGCCACCGCCTCGTCGGCGAGCATCGGTACCCGGAAGCGCTCGGCCAGTCGCACCAGGCCGGCGTGGTTGCGGGCGTCGATGGGCTGCTCGATCAGCGCGATGCCGGCATCCTGGAGCGCGGCGATACCGCGCACCGCCGTGCCTTCATCCCAGGCCTGGTTGACGTCGACCCGGACACTGGCGCGATCCCCCAGGGCGGCCTTGATAGCGGCCACATGGGCGACGTCCTCGTCCACCGGGCGGGCGCCGATCTTGAGCTTGAAATCACCGTGGCGACGCTCGTCGAGCCGCTGGAAGGCCTCGTCGATATCCCGGGCGGTGTCGCCGCTGGCCAGGGTCCACAGCACCGGCAGGTGGGTCTGGCGCGCGCCGCCGAGCAGTTCGGCCACCGACAGCCCCAGGCGCTTGCCCTGGGCGTCCAGCAGCGCGGTCTCCAGCGCCGACTTGGCGATGGCGTTGCCGCGCACATGGCGGTTCATCCGCGCCCGCAGCGCATTGATGCTGTTCGACGGCTGGCCGATCAGCAGCGGCGCCAGGTAGGTGTCGATGTTGCACTTGATGCTCTCGGGGCTTTCCGGCCCGTAGGCCAGCCCGCCGATGGTGGTGCCCTCGCCGAGTCCCTCGAGGCCGTCGCTGTGACGCATCCGCACGATGACCATGGTCTGGCAGGCCATGGTGGTCATGGACAGCTTGTGGGGGCGGATGGTCGGCAGATCGACCAGCAGGGTCTCGATGGACTCGACGACGGCGGACATGGCAGCTCCCGAAAGGCTGGATGCATGGAATATGTGAAAGTTTGCTTGCCGGCGTGAACTCCGACCAATATTGTTTGGGTCACCAGCCATACCCAGGAGGTATCATGGAACTGCGCCATCTCCGCTACTTCCGGGTCGTCGCCGAGGAGCTCAACCTGACCCGGGCGGCGCGTCGCCTGCACATGTCACAGCCGCCATTGACCCGACAAATCAACCAGTTGGAAGAGGAAGTGGGGGCCAAGCTGTTCTCCCGGAGCACGCGTGGCATGGCCCTGACCCCGGCCGGACAGTTCTTCCTCGAGCATACCCTGCAGATACTGGAAAAACTCGACACGGCGGTGGCCGGCACCCGGCGCCTCGCCCGCCACCACCGCGAGCTCTTCGGCATCGGCTTCGTGCCCTCGGTGTTCTATGGCCAGCTCCCCCTGCTGGTCCGGCAATTACGACAAAAGGATGACATCGAGTTGACACTGGCCGAGCTGACCACCGTGCAGCAGGTCCAGGCGCTCAAGGCGGGCCGCATCGACATCGGCTTCGGCCGCCTGCGCATCGACGACCCGGAGGTGGTCCAGGAGGTGCTCTTCGACGAGCCGATGATCGTCGCCATGCCCTCGGGGCATCCCCTGGAGGGCACGCGCCCGACCCTCGCCGAACTGGCCGAGTACCCGCACGTGCTGTTCCCGGCCGCGCCGCGCCCCAGCCTGGCCGACATCGTGCTGGGCATGTACCGTCGCCGCGGCCTGAAGATCGACGTCGCGCAGGAGGCCAACGAGCTGCAGACCACGCTCGGCCTGGTCGCCTCGGGCTTCGGCATCACCCTGGTGCCCGAGCAGGTGCGACGCCTTCAGCGCGACGGGGTCGCCTATACCCCCCTGGCGGACGAGCACATCACCATCCCGATTCTCTGCAGTCGGCGCCGCAACGAGGCGCCCGGCCCGATCATGCAGGAGGCCAACGCGATTCTCGAGGTGATGGTGGAAAACCGCCGCAGCGGACGTTACCCGTGAACCGGGCAGGCGGCGTCAGGCGTCAGGCGTCAGGCGTCAGGCGTCAGGCGTCAGGCGTCAGGCGTCAGGCGTCAGGCGTCAGGCGTCAGGCGTCAGGCGTCAGGCGTCAGGCGTCAGGCGGGATCAGGGAAACACCGGCAGCGCCAGGTGCCAGCGGATGGCGGCCAGCCGCAGCGCCAGCGTGATGCCGATGCATGCCAGCATGGCCACCCCGGCGGGCAGCGGCAGCCGGAACAGCACCACATAGGCGGTGGCCCCGGCCATCGAGGCGGTGGCGTAGATCTCCTGGCGCAGCACCAGCGGCACGCGGCGGGCCAGCACGTCGCGCAGGATGCCGCCGGCCACCCCGGTCAGCATGCCCATCAGCACGGCCACGCTGCCGCCATGCCCCAGCACCAGGGCCTTGTGGGTGCCGATCGCCGTGAACAGCGCCAGGCCGAAGGCATCGAGCACCGGCAGGACGGCCTGCGAGAGCCGGTGAACGTGGCGCAGGCCGACCAGCGACAGCGCCACGGTGGCGGCGATCACCCACAGATAGCTGGGGGCGGTGACCCAGAATACCGGCCGCACGCCGAGCAGAAGATCGCGCAGCGTGCCGCCGCCGATGCCGGTCACCGCCGCCAGCACCAGCATGCCGAACGGGTCCATGCGGGTGCGGCTGGCGAGGATCACCCCCGACAGCGCGAATACCGCCACCCCGGACAGGTCCAGCCAGTAGATCCAATGTGCCAAGTGAAACACCTCGTCTGCGATGGAATGCCGAGGCGCGGCCGCTCTGTTCAGAAATTATAGGAATATGTCAGATAGAGCCGGTCGGCATCGTGGGTGATGAATCCCGCCGGAGGCGCATAGGTCAGCGCCCTGCCGTCGCCCGAGGCCGGCTGGCCCTGCGTCTTGAAGTCGACGTGCAGCCAGGCCAGCGACAGGCCATCCAGCGGCCCCGAGAAACGATACTTCAACAGGCTCAGGAACTCGCGGCGCGAGAAGTCCCGATAGCCATCGGCCGAGCCGGAGGCGGCGTAGTGGCCGTCCCAGCGCAACCCGTCGAGACCCAGCGCGGCCAGATCGAGGCCGGCGCTGAGCTTCCACATCGCCTCGCCTTGAAGCCCGAACCAGTAGAAGTTGTTGGCAGCGCTGTCCCAGCTGCCGTAGTCCCCGGCGAACAGCAGGCGATCGTAGTTGTCGCCGCTCACCTTGTTGTAGGCGAGCCCCAGATAGCCGCCATGGCGCCGCCAGGTGGCGGCCAGCTCCGTGTAACGGGCATCGTGCGACGCCTCCGCCGGGTAGCGACCGGGCACGGCCCGGGTCTCGAACAGGTTGCCGCCATCACGCTGGGCGCCGTATTTCAGTCCGACCGCCAGCGTCGAGTCTCCGGGCAGCGAGAAGTCGCGGCTCAGCCCGAGGAAGGACTCGTCGAGATAATCGTGGGCGGTCAAGTACTCGGCATCGAGCCGGACCTCGCCCGGCAGCACGTAGCTCAGCCCGGCCAGGTCCACGCTGTCGATGGTCTGGCCGTCGATGGTATGCAGGTCATCGCCCCAGCCCGATTCGTCGCGCCGGCTGAAACGCTCGATGCGTGCCGCATAGAGTTTGAGATCGCGATAGTCGTAGGCAATATCGTAGCCGATCGAGGCGGCCGGCAGGATGCGGGTGGTGTTGTCGGCGTAGAGGTGATAGTCACGCACCTTCTTGCCCCAGCCCATATGCAGCCGATTGCCGTCATCGCCGAAGCGCAGCTTGAGATAGGCGGTGATCGGCTTGGCGATGGGATCCGGGTCCTGGACGTCGCCGTCGGCGGAGAGGTTGCTGATGTTGTCGGCCTCGTCGCCCACATGCAGGGCGTCGGCGGCGGCATAGCCGAGATCGAGACCCAGCGTGTCGCGATAATAGCCCGACCGATAGTCGAGCAGCAGCGCCTCGACCCACTCGTCGCGGGTCGGACCGACACCCCCGTCCGGGTCCTCGTTCCAGTAGTACTGACGGTACTGCAGCTGTGTCTGGCCGTCGGCGAAAAACCCGCTGGCGACAGCCAAGGTGGGCGCCAGGCTCAACAACAGGGCACTGCCTGCCAGGATACGGGTAAAAGGGATCATGATGACCTCGTGTAGTGTTGTCGTTGTAGTCGATCTCGCGGGGTCGGCGTGGCGACCGGACGCACGCCGCCGGGCCTGCCCCGGCAGAGGCAGGTCGGCAACAATCAGGTAGTGCTGGAGCGGGGCGAATCCGGGCTGCAAGCCACCCGGCAGGAACGCCCCGCGAAGGTCGGGCGAGAACCGCCCGCCGTGCTCAGTCGGCCGTCAGCCAGGCCAGTGCCCCGCTCGCCAGGGCTTCGATGCCGGTGCGCAGGGTCACGGGATTGCCCGGAAAGTAGTAGGGCGAGTGCGGCATCTCCAGATGGCGCATCTTTTCCGCCACGCTCTGGCCCGGCGTGGCCTGCCAGCGCTCCTCGGGGGTGGCGCCGATGAACCAGTAGACGTAGGGGATGTCCTCGCCGCCGAAGCCGCCCGCCGCGGCGGTGCCGAAGTAGGGAAAGTCCTCGCTGCCGTTCAGGCGCGGCATGGCGAACACCTGAGCCTCGCCGAACTGCGCGGCATGCGCCCGCTGCAACTGCGCCACGCCGTCCGGGTCGTTGTTCAGGGTGATGGTCTCCGAGAGCACCCGGAACTCCGGCTCCCTGGGCGAGCGACCCGCCTCGCACTCGGCACGGATGATGCGCCGGATCGATTCCAGCACCTGCTGGTGCAGGGCATCGTCGAAGCTGCGCACGTTGATCTCCAGCTCGGCGCTGTGGGGAATGATGTTGCCCTGGGTGCCGGCCTGCAGCTTGCCCACCGTGACCACCACGGTCTGCTCCGGCGGCACCTCGCGGGCGACGATGGTCTGCAGCCGGGTGACAATGTGCGCGGCGATCACCACCGGGTCGACGGTCTGCGCCGGCATCGAACCATGCCCCCCGGCGCCGTGGACGGTCACCCCCAGGGTGGTGGCGGCCGCCATCGCCTGGCCGGGAATGTGACCCACCGTGCCGGCCAGGGCCGGCATGTTGTGCTGGCCGAGCACGATGTCGGGCCGCGCGAAGCGCGTGTAGAGGCCGTCGTCGAGCATCGCCCGGGCGCCGCCGAAGACCTCCTCGGCCGGCTGGCAGACCAGCATCAGGGTCCCGCGCCAGCGCTCGCGCAGTTCCGCCAGCACCGCCGCGGCGCCCACCAGGCAGCTGCTGTGCAGGTCATGGCCGCAGGCATGCATCACCGGCACCTGCTTGCCCTCGGATGTCTCGGCGCGCTCGTGGCTGGCGAAGTCGAGCCCGGTCTGCTCGGCGATGGGCAGGGCGTCCATGTCACCGCGCAGCATGACCGTCGGCCCGTCGCCGTTGCGCAGCATCGCCACCACGCCGGTGCCGCCCACGCCGCGGGTCACGTCGTAGCCCAGCGCCTCCAGCGTCTCGGCGAGGCGGGCGCTGGTTTTGTGCTCCTGAAA
The DNA here is from genome assembly GCF_055145905.1 of Modicisalibacter sp. Taxonomy (NCBI): domain Bacteria; kingdom Pseudomonadati; phylum Pseudomonadota; class Gammaproteobacteria; order Oceanospirillales; family Halomonadaceae; genus Modicisalibacter; species Modicisalibacter sp. The sequence goes on from NZ_JBSREH010000014.1 coordinate 52,958, forward strand.
CGGCAGCTCGGGGTAGCGATGCAGCTCCCGGTAAAGGCCCTGCACGCGCTCGTGGGTCCGCTCGACCTGTTCATCGATGGCCGCCGTCAGCGTGGCGACCGAAGCTGGATTGCTCATGAGACTCTCCATCTGACTAGGAAGGGATGCGTCAGGCATCGGCCCGGCCGGCCACGGAGCGCACCGTGAACGCCTGGCAGAGGCCGAGCACCGCCAGGTTGACGAGCATGCCCCAGACCCCGGCGTGCCAGCCCAGCGGCGAGCCGATACCGAAATCGAACAGCAGGAAGGCGAGGCTGCCGGCGACGGCACCCGCCATCACGCTGTGGCGACGCAGGCTCGGGAAGAACAGCGCCCCCAGCACCATCGGGAAGAGTTGCACGATCACTCCATAAGCGGTCAGCAGGATCATGACCAAAGAGGCGGGATTGAGCAGGGCGATGACGTAGGCCAGCAGCGACAGGCCCAGCACGCTCCAGCGGGTCGCCGTCACCGTGGCACGCTCGTCGGCCCGCTGCATCAGGGTGGGGCCCAGCACGTCCCGCACCAGCACGATGGCTGCGGTATGGGCCAGGTTGGCGCCGGTGGACATCGCCGCGGCCAGCGCCCCGGAGAGCATCAGGCCGATTACCCAGGGCGAGAAGTCCGCCATGTCCATGACCAGCCGCAGCAGCACGGTGTCGGCACGCGCCAGGGGCGCGTCGGCGAAGGCCAGGATGCCGGCGAAACCGATCAGCAGCAGCGGTACCAGCAGATAGGCATAGAGCGGGTAGAAGACGCTGACCTTGCGCAGGGTCCGACCGCTGTCCGCCGAGTAGAACTTCATGAACAGGTGCGGCCACATCGCCCCGCCGAAGGCGCTGACCAGCACCGCGGTGCTGAAGTAGCCCCAGTTCATGTCGGTGGCCCCCGGCAGGGTCAGGTATTCGGGCGCGGCCTGCTGAATCTGCGCGAACATCTCGCCGACCCCGCCGTAGAGACGCTCCGAGACCGCCAGCCCCAGGAACCAGGCGATGAAGATCATCATGACGCCCTGCACCAGGTTGGTCCATCCGATGCCGTTCAGGCCGCTGCAGAACACGTAGGCGGCCACCACCACGAAGGCCAGCAACGCCCCCAGCCAGAAGGGAATCATGCCGTCGGTGGCGGCCTGGAACAGCAGGCCGGCGCCGGCGATCTGGATCGTCAGGTAGGGCACCAGGGCCACCACGCCGATGATCCCGGCCAGCATGCCCAGCGGCTTGCTGCGGTAATGGTCGGCGATCATGTCGCCCTGGGTCAGGTAGCCGCGCTCGCGCCCCAGCCTGGCCACCCGCGGGCCCAGCGCCCAGATGGTGATCGGCACCAGCGACAGGTAGGCGAGGATATAGAACGCCGGCGCCCCGCGCTGGTAGGCCCAGCCCGGTGTGCCGAGGAAGGCGAAGGCGGAGAAGATCTCGGCGCCGAGGATGAAGAACAGGATCACCACGCCGACATGGCGGCCGCCGGCGACATAGCCCTCCAGGCTCGAGCTCGACTGGCCGCGGGCGCGCAGGCCCACCACCAGCACCATCGCCAGATAGGCGAGCGTGACGCCGACCACGATCACGGAATCACTCATGGCGGTCGCCTCCATGCCGCACGACGAAGGCGACCCACATGCCGGCGAACAGCACCAGCATCCACAGGATATACCAGGCGAACAGGAACGGCAGGCCCAGCACGGTGGGCTCGATGCGGTTGGCGATCAGGGCGCCGGGCCAGATCATCGCCAGGGTGCAGATGGCGAAGTGCAGCCCGACCAGACAGTGATAGGTCTTGTTCATGGTCGATGTGTCCCCCTCGCTCACGGCGAGGTTGTTGTGGCTTGTCATTCCACTATGGGCGCCGCCAGGCCATCGAAAAAATAGTTATAATGGATACCAGCCATCGCAATTCGGCATGACTGTCAGCAAGAGTCCCGCCATGGAACTTCGTCAGCTTCGCCACTTCCTCGCCGTGGTCGAGACGGGCTCGGTATCGGCGGCCAGCCGTCGGGTGCATATCGCCCAGCCGGCGTTGACGCGCCAGATTCGTCTGCTCGAGGAGTCGCTGGACACACGGCTGTTTCACCGCCACGCACGGGGCATGCAGCTGACCGTGGCCGGTCGCGCCCTGGTCGAGGAAGCCCGGGAACTGCTCGACCACCACGATCGCATCAAGTCGCGGCTCTCGGCGCTGGGCCAGGGTGTGGTCGGCAAGGTCAGCCTGGGGGTGACGGTGACCCACTTGTGGGTACCGCAGGTGGCACGGCTGCTCGCCGGTTATCGCCAGCGCTATCCGAACGTCGCCTTCGAGGTCTTCCCGCTGCTGTCCGGACCGCAGCTCGACCGGCTGCGCGAGGAGCAGCTCGACGCCGGGATTCTCTATCTCGACGGCGCCGACCAGCCGGGCCTGGAAACCCGCCTGCTGCACCGCGACCACCTGATTCTCGCGGTGCCCGACGCCTCCCGCTGGGCGGTCTCGCCACCGGCCACGCTCGCCGAACTGCGCGATGCCGATTTCGTCTGGGGCTTTCGCCAGGCATCGCCGGTCTACTACGACCGCATGCTCGCCCACTTCCGGCGGCTCGATTTCCATCCCCGAGTGGTGCAGTACGGCGCCGACAACATCGCCATCCTCAGCCTGGTCGCCGCGGGGCTGGGTATCGCCGTCGTCCCCGCCTCCAGCAGCGCGCACCCGATGCCCGGCATTCGCTTTCTGCGCCTGCCCGAGCTCGACGACTGCGACATGCCGCTGTGGTTCGCCTGGCGAACCGGCAACGACTCGCCGGCGCTGGCCAACCTGATCGCCCTGGTGGAAGAGACGATGTGACGGCATGCCAGGGCATCGCCGGCGCGGCATTGAATTGACCCGAACTAGACGACCGGTCTATATTCCAGACATGACTCGAACCGCATCTCCGCCCCGCCGCGGGCGGCCGCCCAGAACGCCCCGCGATGATCCCGATACCCGGGCCGCGCTGATCCGCAGCGGCACCGAGGTGCTCACCGAACAGGGCTTCGCGGTCTCCGGCATCGACGGCATCTTGAAGCGCGTCGGCGTGCCCAAGGGCTCCTTCTACTACTACTTTTCCAGCAAGGAGGCCTTCGGCCGGGCGGTCATGGAACACTACGGCCAGTACTTCGCCCGCAAGCTCGACCGCCACCTGACCAATCCCGAGCTGACGCCGCTGCGCCGCATCGAGGCCTTCGTCGCCGACGCCCGGGCCGGCATGGCGCGCCACGACTTCCGCCGCGGCTGCCTGGTGGGCAATCTCGGTCAGGAGGTCGGCGGGCTGTCGGACGACTACCGCCAGTGGCTGCGCGATACCCTCGCGGACTGGCAGCAGCGGCTGGCCCGCTGCCTGCGGGAGGCGCAGGACGCCGGCGAGCTGTCGCCCCGGGCGGACTGCACGCGGCTCGCCGAGGCCTTCTGGATCGGCTGGGAAGGCGCCGTCATGCGTGCCCGGCTCGAAGCCGATGCCTGGCCGCTGGACGCCTTCGTCACCCACTTCCTGGCGGGCCTGCCCCGCTAGGCGCTTTTTCAGGCCACCGACTAGACGACCGGTCTAAAAGGAGACAACCCCATGTTCAAGGCCATCCTGATCGACAAGACCGACGACGGCCAGCAGGCCACGCTCGAGACGCTGGACGAGGCCCGCCTGCCCGACGGCGACGTGACCGTGCGGGTCGAATGCAGCACCCTCAACTACAAGGACGCCCTGGCGATCACCGGCAAGGGGCCGGTGGTGCGCGAGTTCCCGATGGTGCCGGGCATCGACCTGGCGGGCACCGTCGAGACGTCGAGCCACCCCGACTACCGCCCCGGCGACGAGGTGGTCCTCAACGGCTGGGGCGTCGGCGAGAAGCACTGGGGCGGGCTGGCCGAGAAGGCCCGGCTGAACGGCGACTGGCTGATCCCGCGCCCCGCCGCCTTCAACGCCCGCCAGTGCATGGCCATCGGCACCGCCGGCTACACGGCGATGCTCTCGGTCATGGCGCTCGAGCGCCAGGGCGTGACGCCGGAAAGCGGCGAGATCCTGGTGACCGGCGCCAGCGGCGGCGTGGGCAGCTACGCCATCACGCTGCTGAACCGGCTGGGCTATACCGTGGTGGCCTCCACCGGTCGCCCCGAGGAGGCCGAGTACCTGAAGTCGCTGGGCGCCAGTGAGCTGATCGACCGGCGCACGCTGTCCGACCCCGGCCGTCCGCTGGCCCGCGAGCGCTGGGCGGGCGCCATCGACGCGGTGGGCAGCCATACCCTGGCCAACGTGCTGGCCGCCACCCGCTACGGCGGCGCGGTGGCGGCCTGTGGCCTCGCCCAGGGCATGGACCTGCCCGCCACGGTGGCGCCCTTCATCCTGCGCGGGGTGACCCTGACCGGCATCGACAGCGTGATGCAGCCGCGCGAGGTGCGCATCGAGGCGTGGCGCCGGCTCGGCGAGCTGCTGCCGGCCGAGTCGCTGGACGCCATCACCCGCACCATCGGCCTGGACGAGGCCATTGCCCAGGCCGACGAACTGCTGGCCGGGCGCGTGCGCGGCCGCCTGGTGGTGACGCTGGACTGACCCGGCGCGCCACGGCCGGGGTCAGGTGTGCTGGACGTCGTCGCCGCGCCACAGCAGCTTGCCGCACTCGCTCAGGTCGTACCCGCCCAGCGACTGGGCCAGGGTCAGCCCGGCGGGGTCATGCAGATAGTCGAACATCTGCTGCAGCAGGGAGCGGAAATACACGTTGCGCGGCGTCACCAGGTCGAACGCCTCCTCGGTGATGGGGATGAAGCCCAGGCCGAACTCGTTGGCCGCCGACAGCGTCCCCGGGCCGATGTCGGCCTCGTGGCGGGCGATCAGCGACGCGGCCTCGCGCTCGCTGTAGGCGATGGCCTGGGTGTTGAGCTGCTCGGGGCGCAGCTGATGGCCGGCCAGCCACTCCTTCAGGAAACGCTGCCCGCCGGCGCCCTCCTGGCGCACCACCCAGCGCCGGCCGGCGCCGAACAGCCCCGAGGGGTCGCGCGGCTGATGCCGGTCCTCGGCACGGATGATCAACCCCTGGCTGCGCCGGAACAGACGCACCAGCACCCAGTTGCGGTAGCCGCTGTGGCTGCGCACCAGCGCCGGATGCCGCAGCTCGCTCTCCTCGGCGCGCCCCCAGTGGATGCCGCAGGCATCGGCACGCCCCTGGGAGAGCAGCGACAGCCCCAGCTGGGTACCGGTCACGCTGTAGCCGTAGAAGGCCTGGGCCTGCTGGCGCTGGTTGAGGCGCATGATCAGCGCCGCCAGCAGCGGGTCGTCGCTGCCGGTGATCATCAGACGATCCGCCAGCACGCCGTGGTGGCAGGACTCCAGGATCCACTGCTCCACCAGCCGCCGGGGAAACAGCCACTTGCCGGTGACCTTGGTGGAGGGAATGGCGCCCTCGCTGGCCAGCTGGTAGATCTTCTTCTCGTTGAGGTGCAGCAGTTCGGCGACCTGATGCACGGTCAGAAACGGCGAGGCGGCGGTCTCACTCATCGGAGCCCCTTGCACGACGTGGCGAACGATCCCCCGGGCGCGGCGCCGGCATGGCGTCGAGGTGCAGCCGCGCCAGGTCGTCGACGACCTGGAAGTGGCGCCCCTTGGCCCGTGCCACCAGCAGCACGCCGAAGCGCCGCGCCAGCTCGACGCCCTTCTGGGTCATCCCCGAGCGCGACACCAGCACGCTGATGCCCATCTGCGCCACCTTGAGCACCATCTCGGAGGTCAGCCGCCCGGTGGTGTAGAAGATGTCCGCCTCGCCCAGCTCGGCGTCCTCGGCCGGGCCCTCGCCCAGCGCCGCCAGCCACTGCCGGCCGGCGAGGGTGTCCACCGCGTTGTGCCGCCCCACGTCCTCGACGAAGCCCAGCACGCGATCCTGACGGCACAGCGCGCAGCCGTGCACGGCCCCTGCATTGCGGTAGGTCTCGTTGAACGCCTTGAGGTTCTCGAGCAGGCGATACAGCACCGACTGTGACAGCGGCGTGCGCGGCAACGGGTTCAGGTCGGTGGCGTCCAGCAGGCGCCCGAACACCGTGCCCTGCCCGCAGCCGGTGGTCACCGTGCGCTGTGCCAGCCGGTCATCGAGATCCTCGGGCAGCGCCCGGGTGACCACCGCCGCGGCCTCCACGTCCCAGTCCACCTGCAGCACCTCGACGTCCTCGGCGCGGGTCAGCAGCCCCTGATTGCGCAGGTAGCCCAGCACCAGCGCTTCCGGCTCGGCCCCCAGCGTCATCAGGGTGACGATCTCGCGGCGATTCAGGTACACGGTCAGCGCCCGCTCGGCGGCGATCGCCTGGCGACGCGGCTCGCCGTACTCATCGGTCACGGTGATCTCGACCGTGGTCGGCCTGCGCGCCCGGCTCAACACGATAGTGGCCATGCGTTGCTCCTTTCGGTTTGCCGACAGGATACTCAAAGCGCCACCGACCTGCGCAAGCAAAATCCCCGGGCAGGCAGAGCCCTCGCGGTTAGTGCCGCCAAGGGCTGATCCGCCGACAGGTCTACGAGGGGGCGCTGTGGACCCCTCCATGGGCGCTACCTACGCCATCCATGGCGTAGGACCCCCTCTTCGACCTGTCCCCGGCGCCCTTGCCGGGGACAACGACGATTACCCTGACCGGACAGGCCCGCTCCGACGGGTTTCCCGCACCGTCAGGCACGGCGCTTGCAAGCAATTGCGGCACGTTGGCGCACGGCAACCCGCCAGCCCCGACAGCACAGGATCCCCGCAACCAGGAGGCCAGCACCCCCATGGCGACCGACGACAACCTGCGACACGTCAGCCTCGAGCTGACCTGCCGGACCCGCGAGATCAAGGGCTTCACGTCCCGGTCCTGGCACATCACCGCCCTGGGCTGTCACGACCGCGGCCCGCATGTGCTGCCGCTGACGCTGTTCCTCACCGAGCGCACGGCCTATCGCTTCAACCTCGAGTCCCGTCAGCCGCGGCTGTTCGTGCGCTGCGAGGCCGGCGACGACACCCTGACACCGCGCGAGGTCACCGCCAGCCAGGAGGTCGCCGCCAACTGGATGGACGGCGAGACGCAGGTCCTCGACGCCCCCATGCCGCCGGCGATTCATGCCTGGATCGAGGCCTACCTGGCACGCCACGGCGAACGCATCGATGCCGGACGCAAGAAGAAGCGCGCGGGTGCCGGCCGCGCGCGTCAGGAGTGACGCCATGAGCTTCATGAACCGCTGGTCGCAGCGCAAGCGCAGCCAGGGCGAGGAACACCCCGCCCCGACCGATGAAACAACGCCGGACGTGACAACCGAGGAAACCGACGCCGCCCCGACCGGTGCCGCCGCGCTGATTCCCGGCTACGACCCGCAGCGTCCACTGGACGAGCAGCTGCCCGACCCCGACACGCTCGGCGCCGGCGACGACTTCCGCGCCTTCCTGCTGCCCGGCGTCGGCGACCTGCTCAAGCGACGCGCGCTGCGGCGCCTGTTCAAGGTCGGCAACTACAACGTGCGCGACGGCCTCAACGACTACGACGACGACTACACGACCCTGAAGAGCCTGGCGCCGGAAGCCGGAGAACGCATCCGCCAGTGGCTGCGCCGCGATGCCGAGCAGGCCGAGCCACAGGCGGTCCCCGCCACCCCCGAAACGGCCGCGGAGACACCCGACGCCGACACGACCCCGGCCGGGTCCCCCGACGACACCGATGCCCGCGCTCCCGCGGACGGGGAAACTGCCGCGCCTGCCGACGGTGACGAAAAGACACCAAATGACCCAGTCCGGCATCCGAGTGAGTCAACTTGACCCACACGCACGACCGGCGGGCCCGAAACACTCCCATATCTTGCCCGGTCCCCCCTTCGTTTGCAGCGGGAATGGGAACCCCGCCTGCAATGGAAAACGCCAGATAACCGGACCCGACGCAGATCGGGCCGCCGCCACCCGTGTGGCAGGCACAAGACCGTGGCAAGACCGACACGCTGATGAGGTGACATGCCCCAGTTCATCGATACGCGGGCGCTGAACGACGACGCCCGCAATGCCGCCGCCCGCGAGGCCGCCCTGCAACAGGTGTCCTGGCCGCGCAACCTGGCCCCCGCCACCGTGAGCTACACCAGCCACGGTCACGTGGCCCTCGTCGGCCCGGCCGAGGCGATCGGCCCGGCCGCCCGGGCGCTCGCCGACAGCGAACTCGCCAGCCTCACCCTGGTCGCGACCCGCCACGCGGCACAGAACACGGTCGCCGACATTCCCGGCGCCCATGCCGTCGCCTGCGCCGCACCGCAGCTGGAGGGCCACCTGGGCGCCTTCCACCTGACCGCCCGCGACGGCGGGGAGTCGCTGGCCCGGGCGACCATCGGCCGCGATCATTTCGACGCCGTGCTCGACCTGGGCACCCCGCCGCTGCTGGGACACGACCTGCCGCCACCCGGCTACTATCGTGTCGGGACGCGCGCCGGCACGGACATGCCCCTGGCGGATGCCCTGGCGGCGCTGCGCGAGTGCGTCGGCGACTTCGAGAAGCCGCGCTACTTCCAGATCGACAGCGACCTCTGCGCCCATGCCGGCCGCGGCCAGACCGGCTGCACCCGCTGTCTCGAGGTGTGCCCGGCCGATGCGATCTCGAGCCTCAAGCAGGAGATCGTCATCGACCCGTTCCGCTGTCACGGCGCGGGCAGCTGCACCAGCGTGTGCCCCACCGGCGCCATCCGTTACGCCCTGCCCGCCCCCGAGAGCCTGGACGCCTACATCGCCCGCCTGCTGGCGACCTATCACGCCGAGGGCGGCGAGACGGCGGTGGTGCGTTTCCTCGACCAGGAAACCCATGGCGCCGAAACCGATACGGCCGCGGGCCATGTGCTCGACATCCCCCTCGAGGAGATCGGCGCCGCCGGGCTCGACCACTGGCTGGGTGCTATCGCCCGCGGCGCCGGGGAGGTGCGGGTGGTGCTGCGCGACGGCCTGCCGCCGTCGCTGGCGCGACTGGTCCGCGACCAGTATGCCCAGGCCCGCATCATGCTCGAGGCGCTGGGCCACGACACGCGCCGCCTGACCCTGATCGCCGACGGCGACACCGACGCCCGCGATGCCCTGCCGATCCTGACGCCGCTGGCCGGCCGCCTGGAGGGCGAGCGCCCCACCGCCAAGCGCGAGGCGCTCAACGCCGTCCTCGACTTCCTCGCCGACCACGGCACGCCCGCCGTGGCACGAGTGCCCATGCCCGAGGGCGCGCCCTTCGGCACCCTGGCCATCGACGCCGACCACTGCACGCTGTGCATGGCCTGCGTGGCGGTCTGCCCGACTCGCGCACTCTCCACCACCGGGGACACACCGAGCCTGCACTTCCAGGAAAGCGCCTGCGTGCAGTGCGGCCTGTGCGAGAGCGCCTGTCCGGAACAGGTCATCCAGCTCGAGCCGGGGTTCCTGGCCACGCCCGAGGCGCGCCACCGCGTCGAGACGGTCAAGGAAGAAGCCCCCTTCGAGTGCATCAGTTGCGGCAAGGCCTTCGCCACCGCCAGCACCATCGCCTCGATCAAGGAAAAGCTGGCCGCGCACCCGTACTTCGCCGGCGACGCCATCAAGCGCCTGGAGATGTGCGAGGACTGCCGCGTCAAGGACATCTGGCACGACCTGGCGCGTGACCCCAATGCTCAGTTGAAGGTGTGACCATGACAACGCCCGAGTCCCTCGCCATGGCCGACGCCACCGACACGAGCACCGACGTCGCGGAGCGCAATGCCCTGCGCGCCGACATCTACCGGCTGCTGGCACGCCTGGTCCGCGAGGCCCCCAACGCCGAACTGCTGGACTTCCTCGCCGGTCTCGAGCCGGATGACGAGAACTCGCCGCTCAAGCGCCACTGGGCCTCGCTGTCGCTGGCCGCTCGCCATGCCCGGGTCGAGACCCTGCACGACGTCCACTTCGGCCTGCTCGTCGGCGTCATCCAGGGCGAGCTGGTGCCCTACGCCTCCTGGTACCTGACCGGCTCGCTGATGGAGATGCCGCTGGTCGCGCTGCGCCAGGACCTCGCCCGGCTGGGCTTCGAGCGCGCCGAGCACGTCAAGGAGCCCGAGGACCACTTCTCGGCGATGTGCGAGGTGATGGCCATGCTCATCGACGCCGGCGACGCCGCCCAGGCGGCCTTCTTCCAGCGTCACCTCGCCCCCTGGGCGCTGCGCTTCATGCAGGACCTGGCCCGCGTCGAGTCGCCGTTCTACGCCGGCGTCGGCGCGCTGGGCGAGGCCTTCCTCGCCCGCGAGAACGCTCAGCTGCCTCTCGACCCCGATACCCGGGTCGTGATGGTTTCGCCATCCGCCGCTTCGTCCGACGACGAGGCCGGCGATTCATGAACCCCGTACACCGCCGCTCGAACGGCGATACCCGGTACGCAATGAACCAAGGAGTTGCCCCATGAAAGAGCCGAACAGCCCCGCCCGGCGTCGCTTCCTGCGCAACATCGGCATTGGCACGGCTACCGCCGGCGCGGCGGTGGCCGTGGGTCACGTCACCCTGGCCCAGGCCCAGTCGGACGAGTCGGACACGCCCGACGGCCATGAAACGAAATACCGTGAAACCGACCACATCAAGGCGTTCTACGCCACCCTGCGCGACTGAACGGTCGTCGGAACCGGAATCGAGGACCCCACCATGCGATTGACTCGAAAATCCTCCCAGCCCACCGGCCAGGACGGGCTGGGCATCAGCCGCCGCCAGTTCCTGCAGCGCAGCGGCGTGGCCACCGGCGGCCTCGCGGCGGCCGGCTTCATGGGCCAGGGCATGATGAAAGCCGCCTCTGCCCAGGAAAAGACCGCCTACTCCGAGGCGCCGGTCGAAACCAAGCGCACCATCTGCTCCCACTGCTCGGTGGGCTGCGGCGTCTATGCCCAGGTGCAGAACGGCGTCTGGACCGGCCAGGAACCCGCCTTCGACCACCCCATCAACCGCGGTGCACACTGTGCCAAGGGCGCGTCGCTGCGCGAGCACGGGCACTCCACCCGGCGCCTCAAGTACCCGATGAAGCTCGTCGGCGGCAAGTGGCAGCGTCTCGAGTGGGACCAGGCGATCAACGAGATCGGCGACAAGGTGCTGGAGCTGCGCGACCAGTACGGCCCGGACAGCGTCTACTGGCTGGGCTCGGCCAAGTTCAACAATGAACAGGCCTACCTGATGCGCAAGCTGGCGGCGCTGTGGGGCACCAACAACACCGACCACCAGGCACGCATCTGTCACTCCACCACCGTGGCGGGCGTGGCCAATACCTGGGGCTACGGTGCCATGACCAACTCGCTGAACGACATCCACTTCAGCAAGGCGATCCTGTTCATCGGCTCCAACCCCAGCGAAGCGCACCCGGTGGCCATGCAGCACATCCTGCACGCCAAGGAGCGCAACCAGGCCCAGGTCATCGTCGTCGACCCGCGCTTCACCCGTACCGCCGCCAAGGCCGACAAGTACGTGCGGCTGCGCCCGGGTTCCGACGTCGCCTACATCTGGGGCCTGCTCTGGCACATCTTCGAGAACGGCTGGGAAGACACCCAGTACATCGAGCAGCGCGTGTTCGGCATGGACGACGTGCGCCAGGAAGTGGCCCAGTACACCCCCGACGTGGTCGAGCGCATCACCGGCGTGGGCGAGGCCGACATGCGCGACGTCGCCCGGCGCATCAGCGAGAACCGCCCCGGCTGCGTGGTGTGGTGCATGGGCGGCACCCAGCACACCACCGGCAACAACAACACCCGCGCGTACTGCATCCTCGAGCTGGCGCTGGGCAACATCGGCGTCTCCGGCGGCGGTGCCAACATCTTCCGCGGTCACGACAACGTCCAGGGTGCCACCGACCTGGGGCTGATGTCGCACTCGCTGCCCGGCTACTACGGCTTGAGCGAAGGCGCCTGGCGCCACTGGGCCAAGGTCTGGAACGTCGACTACGAGTGGATCAAGAACCGCTTCGACCAGACCGAGTACAACGGCGACCTGCCGATGCACTCCAACGGCATCACCGTCTCGCGCTGGATCGACGGCGTGCTGGAGGACGACGCGAACATCGCCCAGCGCAGCAGCCTCAAGGCCATGTTCTACTGGGGCCACGCGGTCAACTCGCAGACCCGCGGCCCGGAAATGAAGAAGGCCATGAGCCAGCTCGAGCTGATGGTGGTGGTCGACCCGTATCCCACGGTCGCCGCCGTCATGAACGACCGCACCGACGGCGTCTACCTGCTGCCGGCGGCCACCCAGTTCGAGAACACCGGCAGCGTGACGGCCACCAACCGTTCCATCCAGTGGCGGGATCAGGTCATCGAACCGATGTTCGACTCCAAGCCCGACCACGAGATCATGTACCTGCTGTCCAGGAAGCTGGGCTTCGCCGACGAGTTCACCCGCAACATCGCCGTCGAGAACAACCGTCCGGCCATCGACGACGTGCTGCGCGAGATCAACGCCGGCATGTGGACCGTGGGCTACACCGGCCAGAGCCCGGAGCGCCTGCGCCAGCACCAGCAGAACTGGCACACCTTCAACTTCGACACCCTCAAGGGCGAGGGCGGCCCCGCCGACGGCGAGTTCTACGGCCTGCCGTGGCCCTGCTGGGGCACCGCCGAGTTCAAGCACCCTGGCACGCCGCTGCTCTATGACATGAGCAAGCCCGTCAAGGAAGGCGGCCTCACCTTCCGCGCCCGCTTCGGCGTCGAGTACGACGGCCAGAACCTGCTGGCCGACGGCGTCGCCAGCAAGGGCTCCGAGCTCAACGACGGCTATCCCGAGTTCACCGCCGACATGCTCAAGCAGCTGGGCTGGTGGGACGACCTCACCGCCGAGGAGAAGGCCGCCGCGGACGGCAAGAACTGGAAGACCGACCTCTCCGGCGGCATCCAGCGAGTGGCCATCGAGCACGGCTGCGCGCCGTTCGGCAACGCCAAGGCCCGCTGCCGCGTCTGGACCTTCCCGGACGAGATTCCCAAGCACCGCGAGCCGCTCTACACCAACCGCCGCGACCTGGTGAAGGACTACCCGACCTGGGACGACGTGGCCTCGTTCTATCGCCTGCCGACGCTCTACCGCTCGATCCAGGAGAAGGACGTCAGCCAGGAGTTCCCGATCATCCTCACCTCCGGGCGTCTGGTCGAGTACGAGGGCGGCGGCGAGGAGACCCGCTCCATGTCGTGGCTCGCCGAGCTGCAGCAGGAGATGTTCGTCGAGATCAACCCCGCCCAGGCCAACGACCTGGGCATCAAGAACGACGACACGGTCTGGGTCCACGGGCCGGAAGGCGGCAAGGTCAAGGTCAAGGCCCTGGTGACGCCGCGGGTGGCACGCGACGTGGCCTTCATGCCCTTCCACTTCGGCGGCGTCTTCGAGGGCGAGAGCCTGGCCGACAAGTACCCGGAAGGCGCGCGGCCCTACGTGCTCGGCGAGGCGGCCAACACGGCCACCACCTACGGCTATGACCGGGTGACGCAGATGCAGGAAACCAAGGCCACCCTGTGCCGGATCGAGAAAGCCTCCGCCTGAACCGACGACGCTTGAAAGACCGGCGAGGCCACGCGCCTCGCCGGTGAGAGGAGAACACCATGGCTCAAATGAAATTCCTGTGCGACGCCGAACGCTGCATCGAATGCAACGGCTGCGTCACCGCCTGCAAGAACGCCAACGAGACCGAGTGGGGCATCCAGCGCCGCCGGGTGGTCACGCTCGACGACGGCCAGCCCTCGGAAGTGTCGATCTCCGTGGCCTGCATGCACTGCGACGACGCCCCCTGCATGGCGGTCTGCCCCACCGACTGCTTCTACAAGACCGATGACGGCATCGTCCTGCACGACAAGGACATCTGCATCGGCTGCGGCTACTGCCTGTACGCCTGCCCGTTCGGCGCGCCGCAGTTCCCCAAGCAGAACGCCTTCGGCGAGCGCGGCAAGATGGACAAGTGCACCTTCTGCGCCGGCGGCCCCGCCGAGACCAAGGAAGAGGAGTACGAGAAGTACGGCGCCAACCGCATCGCCGAGGGCAAGCTGCCGCTGTGCGCCGAGATGTGCTCCACCAAGGCGCTGCTCGCCGGGGATGCCCAGACCATCTCCGACATCTTCCGTCAGCGCGTGGTCTATCGCGGTCACAAGGACGGCGGCTGGTCCTCCGTCGACAAGGCACAGGCCTCGGCCCCGGACGTCTCGGCCAATCTCGACAACATGGCCTACGACGCCACCCGCGCTGAAAAGTGAGGAGCGTTCCCATGCACACACTCATGCAATGCCTGCAACGGCTGCGCGTGCTCGGTGTGATACTGATGCTGGCGGTGCTCACCGCCGGCCTGGTATCGACCGCGCAGGCCGCCGATCCCGACCAGGAGCTCAACCAGGCGGTCGGCACCATCAACGCCGACACCTGGCGCGAGGTCAAGAACGGCGAGAACTTCATCGACACTCGTCATGACTCCACCTACAGCCTGATCAACACCAGCGGCGAGACCTGGCGGCAGATCCGCAACGACTGGATCTCCCCGGGCGGGCTCATCGCCCTGGGCAGCATGCTGGCGATCCTGGTGATCTTCTACCTGATCGTCGGCCGCAACGACCTCGACGCGGAACGCACCGGCCGCAAGCTGCTGCGCTGGACCGCGCTGGAGCGGGCCATGCACTGGACCGTGGCGACGCTGTTCATCGTCCTGGCGCTGACCGGCCTCAACCTGCTGTACGGCAAGTTCCTCTTCCGCCATGCCTTCGGGGACGCCTTCTGGGCCAACCTGGTCTCACTGACCAAGCTGACCCACAACTACGTGGGCCCGGTCTTCGGCATCCTGCTGTTGCTGATGCTGGCCAAGTGGCTCACCGTCAACCTGCCCAAAAAGCACGACTGGCAGTGGTTCAAGCAGGGCGGCGGCATGGTCGGCAAGAAGCACCCAGACGCCGGCTTCGCCAATGGCGGGGAAAAGGCCTGGTACTGGATCCTCGCCAGCGTGGGCCTGCTGGTGATCGTCAGTGGCTTCGTGCTCGACTTCCCGCTGTTCGGCCAGACTCGCGACAACATGCAGTGGGCGAACATGTTCCACGCCGTGACCTCGCTGATCCTGATGGCCGTGGCCCTGGGCCACATCTACATCGGCACCCTGGGCACCGAGGGCGCGCTGGAAGGCATGACCACCGGCTATGTCGACGAGACCTGGGCCAAGCAGCACCACAACCTGTGGTACGAGGAGGTCAAGGACAGCGCCGGCCAGCCCGAGCAACAAAACCCGCCGGTGGACGACGACACGGCGACCGCCAATCGCCCCAACTGAGCGTTGAATCACTTTTTGCATCGACACCGCCTCCGGGCGGTGTCGTGCTTTGATATGCTGGCATTCATCCCAACCAGGAGACCGAGTCCATGCAGCATCTCGATGCCACCACCCGTACCGAGCTCGAAGCCGCCGCGTTTCGTCGGCTGCTGGAGCACCTCGACACCAACAAGGACGTGCAGAACATCGACCTGATGATTCTCGCCGACTTCTGCCGCAACTGCCTGTCCAAGTGGCTGGTGGCCGCCGCCGGGGAGCGCGGCGTCGAGCTCGACTACGAGACGGCCCGCGAGTACGTCTACGGCATGCCCTACAGCGAGTGGAAGTCGCTCTACCAGACACCGGCCAGCCCCGAGCAGCTCGCCGCCCTGGAAGCGCGCCAGCAGGCCAGGAAGGACACCAAGGCATGAGCGACGCCGATTTCGTTCCGCTGAAGATCGCCGTGCTCACCGTCTCCGACACGCGCACGGAAGAGACCGACCGCTCCGGGCAGGCGCTGGTGGAACGCCTGGAGCGCGACGGCCATGAACTCGTCACCAAGCGCATCGTCCCCGACGACGTCTACCGCATTCGCGCGGTGGTGGCGCAGTGGATCGCCGACGACGACGTGCAGGTGATCGTCGCCACCGGCGGTACCGGCTTCACCGGGCGCGACTCCACCCCGGAGGCAGTCTCGGTGCTGCTCGACAAGCACATCGAGGGGTTCGGCGAGCTGTTCCGCCACCTGTCGTGGCAGGAGATCGGCAGCTCCACCGTGCAGAGCCGCTGCCTGGGCGGGCTGGCCAACCGCACCGTGGTGTTCTGCCTGCCCGGCTCCACCGGCGCCTGCCGCACCGCCTGGGACGGCATCCTCCACGAGCAGCTCGACAGTCGCCACAAGCCGTGCAACTTCGCCAACCTGGTGATCCCCGGGCGGGGGCAGCATGGCTGAGCTGCAGAGCGTCGAACGGGCCCTCGAGGCGCTGCTGGACGGCGTCACGCCGCTCGAGGCCGAATCCGTCGCCGCCGAGCAGGCGGCCGGGCGCGTGCTTGCCGAGACGGTCACCGCCCGCCTCGACGTGCCGCCCGCCGACAACAGCGCCATGGACGGCTACGCCCTGCGTCACGCCGATGCCGGCGGCTGGCTGCCGGTCAGCCAGCGCGTCGCCGCCGGGCACGCGCCCGCGCCGCTGGCGCCGGGCAGCTGCGCGCGCATCTTCACCGGCGGCGAGATTCCGCCGGGCGCCGATACCGTGGTCATGCAGGAGCGCGTGGAGATCCGCGAGGACAGCGCGCTCATCCCCGCCGACATTCCAGCCGGCGACAACGTGCGCCGACGCGGGCGCGACGTCAGTACCGGCGAGCCGCTGCTGGAGGCCGGCACGCTGCTGGAGGCCGCCGCCCTGGGGCACCTGGCCGGCCAGGGCATCACCCGCGTGAGCGTGCGCCGGCGCCCGCGCGTGGCCCTGCTGTCCACCGGCGACGAAATCGTCGACCCCGGCCAACCGCTCGGCCCCGGGCAGATCCACAACTCCAACCGGCCCATGCTCTCGCGGCTGCTGGAGCGTTTCGGCGCCGAGCTGGTGATGCGCGAGACCGTGCCCGATGACTTCGCCACGACCCGGCGGGTATTGAGCGAAGCCGCCGAGCGCGCCGACGTCATCATCACCACCGGCGGGGTCAGCGTCGGCGAGGAGGATCATGTCCGTCACGCCCTGGAATCGCTGGGCCAACTCGACCTCTGGCAGCTGGCCATGCGCCCCGGCAAGCCGCTGGCGCTGGGGCGCATCGGCCGGACCCGCTTCGTCGGCCTGCCGGGCAATCCGGTGTCGTGCTTCGTCGGCGCCTGGGTCTACCTGCGCCCGCTGATGAGCGCGCTGCTGGGCAGCCCGCGCATGGCCGAACTGCCGCGCCTGTGGGCCCGCGCGGCCTTCGCCACGCGCACCCAGGCCCGCCGCCACTACATGCGCGTCGCCCTCGACTTCACGCCGGAAGGCGTGCTCGCCCGGGCCTTCGCCGACCAGAACTCGGCGGTGCTGTCGTCGTGTCTGGACGCCGATGCCCTGGCGGTGATTCCGGCGAACAGCACGCTGGAGGAAGGCGACACCGTCGAGTGTCTATGGCTGACCCACTGACCCACTACCGGGCGTACCAGCCACAACGGTGAACGGCCTCCATAGCGAGGCCGTTCATCGCCTCAGGTCAGATCACCGAACGGCTGGATGGTCACCGGCTCGCCCGCCTCGACGGCGGCGCGGTCGTCGCCGATCTCGATCAGGCAGTTGGCCGCCACCATCGAGCTGAGGATGCCGGAGCCCTGGCGGCCGGTGGTGCGCACCCACAGCCGCCCTGTCTCGTCGCCGGTATAGACGCCACGGTGGAAATCGACACGTCCCTCCCGGCTCTTGAGGGGCTCCGCGGCCAGCGCGGTCAGGCGCAGCGGCTGCCAGTCGCGCTCGCCCTGCATGCGGCGCAGCATCGGCTGCACGAACTGCAAAAACGTCACCATCACCGCCACGGGATTGCCGGGCAGCCCGAAGAACGGCACCTCGCGCGTGCCCTCCCGGCGGATACGCCCGAACGCCATCGGCCGCCCCGGACGCATGGCGATCCGCCACAGCCCCAGCTCGCCGATGGCCTCCAGCGCCGGCTTGACCCAGTCGGCCTGCCCCACCGAGACCCCGCCGCTGGTCAGCACCATGTCCGCGTCGCGCGCCGCCGCCGCCAGCGCCTCGCGCATGCCATCGAGCTCGTCGCGCAGGATGCCCAGGTCGACCACCTCGCAGCCCAGCCGCGTGAGCAGCCCGCGCAGCGAGAAGCGATTGGTGTCGTAGATGCCCGCGGCGGGCAGCGGCTCGCCCTGGGCGGTCACCTCGTCGCCGGTGGAGAACACCGCCACGCGCAGCGGCCGGAACAGCTCGACCTCGGCCAGCCCCAGCGAGGCCAGCAGCCCCAGGTGCTGCGGACGCAGCCGGGTGCCCGCGGCGAGCGCCGTTGCTCCCCGGGCGAGATCCTCGCCGGCCTGACGCACGTTCTGGCCGTGGCGCACGCGCTCGGGTCGCTCGATCACCACCCGCTCGGCGGAAGCGGCCGCGGCGAGCTGCTCGCTCATGATCACGGTGTCCGCCCCCGGCGGCAGCGGCGCGCCGGTGGTGATGCGCACCGCCTCCCCGGGCGAGAGCGTCATCGCCGGGCGCGAACCGGCCAGCACCTCGCCGACGACCGCCACCTCAGTGGCCGGGCGGTGCTCGTCCCAGCTCAGGGCGATGCCGTCCATGGCGGCGTTGGTGTTCTGCGGCACATCGACCGGCGACACCACGTCCGCCGCCAGGACGCCGTCGACGGCCTCGCTCAGGGGCACGCGCCGGGCGGCGACCGGCGGCGGCGTCATCGCGGCCAGGGCGTCCAGGGTCTCGTCGACGCCGAGCATGCGCTGGCCCAGCTCAAAGCAGGATAGTGTCATGTCATCTCCCTCGGGCCGCGGCGCATCTCGGGCCAGCGCTGCGGCCATTGGCCCAGCCAGGCGACCAGCGCGTCGTGATCGTCCATCGCCAGGCGCTCGACCCCCGGCGGCAGGGCGATGTCATCCGGCGTGGCCACCGCCCGCACCCAGGGGTCGCGGTCGGCCATCAGCGGCTTGTCCAGCACCCGGCGATGCAGCTCCAGCTTGGGCAGTGGCCAGGCCTTGAAGCCCTCCACCAGGATCAGGTCCGGCGCCAGGGGCAGCACATGGGGAATCAGCGCCGCCAGGTCCGCCTCCTCGCGCTCGGGGGTCTCCATCATCAGGGCAAAGCGCTGGCCCGAGGCCACCAGCATCGGCGCGGCCCCCGCCTGGCGCAGTCGATGGCTGTCCTTGCCCGGCCGGTCGACCTCGAAGGCATGGTGGGCGTGCTTGATGACGGCCACCTGCAGCCCGGCCTCGGCCAGACGGGGCAGCAGCGCCTCGAGCAGCGTGGTCTTGCCGGTCCCGCTCCAGGCGGCAATGCCCAGCAGCGGGATCTCCAGCGTGTCAAGCGACAAGGTCATCGGGTTCTCTCGATCATCGGGAAAACTATCGCGTCTCGGAAGCAACAGGCATGCCGACGCACGGCCCCGTCAAGGGCAACAGGTCGGCGTCGTTCCTCGTGATTTCGCCCGGTGCTGGCGGCCCGGGTCAAAACGACCCGTCCGCCCGCAGGCGCCGCTCCATGGCGTCGCGCTCGTCGGGCGAGTTGAGGTTGGCGAAGGCCTCGCGCCGATCGGCGAAGTCGACGTGACACCAGGGGTGGCGCGCGTACCAGCGGTCGATCTTGCGCTCGCCGGCGGCCAGGGCCTCGCCGAGATCGTCGCGCAGCGCGGTGTCGATCAGCGCCACCACCGGATGGGCACGCTCGCCGTCATGGGCCACGGCGATGCGGCAGTCGCCGATGCCCTGGCGCAGGCGGACCACCAGATCCTCGGGCAGGGCCGGCGAGTCGCAGGGCACGAACAGCGCCCACGGGGTTTCCACCGCGCACAGTGCGCTCCACATGCCCATCAGCGGGCCGTGATAGCCCGCCTCGCGGTCGCTGACGAGCGGGTAGCCCAGCTCGCGGTAGCGTTCCAGGCTGCGGTTGGCGTTGATCAGGACCCGATCGACCTGCGGCGTCAGCCGGTCCAGGGCATGCGCGATCAACGGCCGGCCGGCGAGCGGCTCCCAGCCCTTGTCGCGCCCGCCCATGCGACGCCCTTCCCCGCCGGCCAGTATCACGGCGGTCACTTCACCCTCGCGCATGACCCTCACTCCACTCATAGCGTTGTCCCGGCATCATACCCGCCTCAGGAGTTCACGCCGAGAGGCCACGTCTCCGTAATGTCGGCCTGCATGTCGCCGACCTGCAGGCCGCCACGCTCCAGATGCCATTCGGCGTCGCAGCGCTCGGTCAGCACGCTCTGCTGGTGGGCGCTGAGCACGATGGCGCAGCCCGTCTCGCGCAGCGAGAGGATCAGCGCGGTGATGTCGTCGATCGCCTGGCGATCCAGGCTGGCGGTGGGCTCGTCGAGCAGCAGCACGCGCGGCGACAGCAGCCAGGCCCGCGCCAGCGCCAGGCGCATGCGCTCGCCGCCGGACAGCGAGCGGGCGTGCTGCCGGGCATGGTCGGCCAGCCCGCAGCGCGCCAGCATCGAGGCGATGCGCGAGCGCGCATCGTCGCCGCGCCAGCCCTGCCAGCGCGCCACATGGCGCAGGTTGCCGGCGACGCTGGTATCGAAGAGGTAGGGTTGCTGGTGCAGGTAGAGCAGATCGCCGAAGCGCGGCGGCGCCGCCGGCGCGCCGTCGTCCAGGGTCCAGCGGATGGTGCCGCGACGCGGCGTGTCCAGCCCGGCCAGCAGGCGCAGCAGCGTCGTCTTGCCGCTGCCGTTGTCGCCGCGCAGGTGCACCAGCGAACGCCCGTCCCAGCGCAGGTGCGGTATCTCCCACAGGGGCGGCCGACGACCGAAGCCGTGTGACAGCCGGCTTACCTCGAGCATGATCGGTTCCTCGGCGGTTCATAGAGGGTGTTTACAAACGTCACGAGCGACGGCCAGACAAGGCGAAATCAACCGAAAAAGCGCAGTTTATGAGTCGATAAATGAGCATTTTAAGGTTGATTTCAACGCCGTATGGCCTAGCGCAGTAATTTGTAAGCGTCCTCTCAGGCACTCACTATCTGCTGCCCCCGTCCACGCATCACCCCCAGCAGCACATTGAGCAGCAGCGCCAGCAGCAGCAGCACCATGCCCAGCGCGATGCCCTGCGCGAACTCGCCCTTGAGGGTTTCCAGCGCGATCGCCGTGGTGATGGTCCGGGTGAAGTGTTCGATGTTGCCGCCGATCATCACCGCGCTGCCGACCTCGGCGATGATGCGACCGAAGGCGGCCAGGACCGCCGCGATGACGCCGAAGCGCGCCTCGTGGATCAGCATGGCGAAGGCCTGCAGCCGGCCCGCGCCCAGCTGGCGGGCGGTTTCCCAGGCGCGCTGGTCGATGCTCTGCAGCGAGCTGTGCAGCATGGCGATCAGGATCGGCGACGCCAGGATGATCTGGCCGATGACCATGGCACGTTGGGTGAAGAGCAGCTGCCATTCGCCCAGCGGACCGCTGCGCGACAGCAGCATGAACAGCACCAGCCCCACCACCACCGTGGGCACGGCCATGAAGGTGTTCACCAGCGAGATCGCCAGCCAGCGACCGGGAAAGGCGACCCGCGCCAGTACCAGCGCCACCAGTAACGCCGGGGGCAGCGCCACGAGGATCGCCGTCAGCGAGACGCGGAACGACACGCCGATGATCTCCCACAGCGCCGGGTCGAAGGAGACCAGCAGGTGCAGCGCCTTCCCCATCGTGGCCATGAGTTCATTCATCGACGCGTCCTCGTGGATTCAGGAATCGGGCCCGCCCCCGGAGAGAGGCGGGCGGGAGGGAGAGTCGGCTCAGTTGGCGCCGACCGCCTTGGACGGGTCGACCGCCTCGCCGGCGCTGGCGTGGAACAGCACCTTGCCCTTGAGGCGGAAGGCGTCGATCAGGGTCTGCCCCTCGTCGGAGATCAGCCACTGTGCCAGGGCCCGCGCGCCCTCGGTATTGAGGTTCTTGTAACGCTCCGGATTGACCAGAATCACCTGGTACGGGTTGAACAGCTTGGTGTCGCCCTCGACCAGGATGGAGAGATCCAGGTTGTCCTTCATCGCCAGCCAGGTGCCACGGTCGGTGAGGGTGTAGCCCTGCAGCTCGCTGGTCATCTTGAGCACGGCGCCCATGCCCTGCCCGGCGGCCTTGTAGTTCGAGAAGTCGGGGGTCACGCCCGCCGCCTTCCACAGGTGGTTTTCCTTCTTGTTGGTGCCGGAATCGTCGCCGCGGGACACGAAGGTCGCGTTCTTGTCGGCCAGCGTGGCCAGCGCCTTGACGGCGTCATCACCGCCCTTGATGCCGGCCGGATCATCGCTCGGGCCGACGATGACGAAGTCGTTGTACATCACGCCGTGGGGCTCGACGCCGTAACCGGCATCGACGAAGGCCTTCTCCGCCGCGGGCGCGTGGGTGAGCACCAGGTCGACGTCGCCGTCGCGGCCCAGGCGCAGCGCCTTGCCGGTACCCACGGGGATGACCTGGATCTGGTAGGGATGATCCTGTTCGAACTTGGGCAGGAGGTAGTCGAGCAGGCCGGAGTTGTAGGTGCTGGTGGTGGTCGCCAGGCGAATGATCTCGGCCGCCTGGGCCCCGGTCGCCAGCATGGTGGTGACGGCCGCGATGGCGAGCAGCGAAAGCCGACGTTTCAGCATGGGATCTCCTCGTGTCGTGTCGGATTGCGATGTGCTCGCTTCCCTCAGCAATTTCTGTGCCCGACTGCGGCATCAAGCGCCCGGTACCGGGCTATCGCGATCATGTCAGCGAGAGGCGCCGGGGACAGGCCGGAGAGGGGGTCCTCGGCCCAAAGAGGGCCGAGGTAGCGCCCAGGGACGGGTTTACAGCGCCCCCGCGAAGGCCTGTCGCCGGAACAGCCTCGAGCGCGTCACCGAAGACGATCATGCGAGCCCCCTGCTTCCGGACAATTGCCGGATTCTATCCGGGCTTTTACCATGAAAATAATCCGGTCGCTCATTAGATGTAACAAATTGACCCAATATCGGGACACTTTGTCCCGAGACGCAGAGAACGCCGTACATGACCGCATCCACCGAACTGCCGACCGCGTCCGTCCTCATCGTCGACGACGAACCCGGCATGCGCAGCTACCTGTCCAAGGCGCTGGCCTCGCGCTTCGCGCTGATCGAGACCGCCGACTCGCTGAGCGCGGCGGAAGCGCTGCGCCAGCGGCTGCACTTCGATCTGCTGCTGGTCGACATCCGCCTGCCCGACCGCTCGGGGGTCGACTGGCACGAGGCGCTGGGCCCCGAACGGCGCAGCGACGTCATCTTCATGACCGCCTATGCCGACCTCGACATGGCGGTGAAGGCCCTGCGCGCCGGCGCCAGCGACTTCATCATCAAGCCCTTCCGCCTCGAGCAGCTGCAGAGCGCCGTCGACCGCTGCCTCGCCCAGCGCCGCCTGGCACGGGAAAATTTCGTCCTGCAGCGCGAGTCAAAGCGGCTGCGTTACGCCGACGAGAGCATGATCGGCGACAGCCAGGCCATGGCGCAGGTGCGCGCACTCATCGAGCGGGTCGCGCCGACCCCCTCGGCGGTGCTGATCCACGGCGAGTCCGGCACCGGCAAGGAGCTGGTGGCCCGCGACCTGCATCGCTTCTCGGGGCGCTTCGGCGCCTTCGTGCCGCTCAACTGCGGGGCCGTCGCCGGCGACCTGCTGGAATCCGAGCTCTTCGGCCACGTCAAGGGCGCCTTCACCGGCGCGGTCAAGACCCGCGACGGCCTGTTCACCTACGCCGACGGCGGCACCCTGTTCCTCGACGAGATCGCCGAGATGCCGCTGGCGATGCAGGCCAAGCTGCTGCGCGTGCTGGAGAGCAAGCGCATCCGCCCGGTGGGCAGCGAGCAGGAACGCCCCGTGGACGTGCGCATCGTCGCCGCCACCCACCGCGACCTCCAGCAGGAGGTCAGCGAAGGCCGCTTCCGCGAGGACCTCTACTTCCGCCTCAACGTGCTGACGCTGACGCTGCCCGCGCTGCGCGAGCGCCCTGAGGACATCCCCGCCCTGGCGCATCACTTTTCCCGGCAGCTCTCCCGCGATCTCGGCCTGGCCGCCCTGCCCTGGCAGCACGCCGACCTCGAGCGCCTGACCCGCTACGCCTGGCCCGGCAACATCCGCGAGCTCAAGAACTTCATCGAACGCTGCATCCTGCTCGGCAAGCTGCCCGGCGAGCTGCTCGACGACAGCCCCCCCGCTCCCGAGGACGCCCCCGGCGCCGGCTACCCCAGCGACTGGACGCTGGACGCCGTGGAACGCGCGCACATCCTCGCCGTGCTCGACGCCCACGGCCATACCAAGTCCAGTGCCGCCCGCGCCCTGGGCGTGTCGCGCAAGACCCTCGATCGCAAGCTGGCCGCCTGGCAGGACGCCGGCGCATGAGGCGGCTGCGGCGCTGGGTCCGCGCCTCGATCCGGCGCCGCCTGCTGTGGCTGGCCTTCGCGCCGCTGGTACTGCTGATCCTGGCGCTGACCGCCCTCACCGCCTACTGGACCTCGACCTACAACGACCGCCAGCTGTACATGAAGGTGCGCGCCGACCTGGCCGTGGCCTCGCGGGTGCTCGACGGGCTGAGCCAGCGCCAGCAGGCGCGCCTCGAGGAGCTCGGCCACAGCCATGCGCTGGCCTCGGCGCTCAACGGCCAAAGCACCCAGTCGCTCGCCGCGCTGCTCGACGAGACCCGTACCGCCATGCAGCTGGACTGGCTGCGCGTGGTCCCGCTCACGGCCTTCGACGCCAGCCCCGACCTGCAACGGCGCCTGCAGTCGCCCGCCGACGACGGCGGCCTCTCCGGGCTGGACGTGCTCGACGCCGAGCGGCTCGACACTCTCGCGCCGGGGCTGGCCCGCCGGGCGCGCATCGCCCTGCGCAAGACGCCGCGGGCGACCCCCAGCACCCGCCGGTACGAGACCCGTGGCATGGTGCTGCGCACCCTCTACACCCTGCCCGCCACCACCGGCCACCCCCGCCTGCTGCTGGATGGCGGACGCCTGCTCAACGGCGCCACCGACCCCGTGGATGACATCCGCGACCTGGTCTATGGCCCCGGCACCCTGCCCGAAGGCACCACCGGCAGCGTCACGCTGTTTCTCGACGACGTGCGCGTCGCTACCAACGTGCGCCTGGACAACGGCGAGCGCGCCCTGGGCACCCGCGTCTCCGAGCCCGTCAGCCGCCGGGTGCTGGGCGACGGCAAGCGCTTCATCGACAACGCCTTCGTGGTCAGCGGCTGGTACGTGGCCGCCTACGCGCCGCTCGAGTCGCTGACCGGCGAGCGCATCGGCATGATCTACGCCGGCTTCCCGCTGGCGCCCTACGAGGCGCTCTACCGCGAGACCCTGCTGCAAGTTGGCGCCGTGCTGGCGGTGATCGTGCTGATCTCGGCACTGCTGGTGATCCGCGGCGTGGACGTGCTCGCCGGCCCGATACGCCGCATGCACCACGTCATCCACGGCATCCGCGAGGGGCGCCGGCTGCGCATCGGCCACCTGAACGGCCAGGACGAGCTGGCCGAGCTGGCCCAGGAATTCGACGCCATGCTCGACCGCCTGGACGCCCACCAGGACGCCCTGCAGCGCGCCGCCCAGACCCTCGAGCGGCGCGTCGAGGCGCGCACCCGCTCGCTGAGCGAGAAGACCCGCGCCCTCGAGGAGCACGTCGCCCTGCTCAAGCAGGCCCGCGCCAGCCTGATGACCCAGGAGAAGCTCGCCGCGCTGGGCGAGATGACCGCCGGCATCGCCCACGAGATCAACAACCCCGCCGCGGTGATCCTCGGCCACATCGAGGTGCTCGCCGACCGGCTGGGCCCCGAGGTGGAGCCGGTGCGCGACGAGGTCGAGACCATCATCGCCCAGGTCGAGCGCATCCGCGCCCTGATCGACAACCTGCTGCAGTACTCCCGGGCCGGCCGCCACGACACCCGCTTCCACCGCGAGGACATCAACGCCATCGCCGCCGACACCGAGCTGCTGGTGCGCCACGCGCTGGACCGCCACGGCCATCGCCTGCGCCTGGCGCTGCACGCCACCCGGGCGGTGGAATGCCACCGCGGCCAGCTCCAGCAGGTGCTGGTCAACCTGCTGCTCAACGCCACCCAGGCCAGCGACGCGCCGATGACGCTGCACCTGCGCACCCGCGACGCCGACCGCGAGCTGCCCGGCCACGGCCGGGTCGAGGGCGTGGACATCCGCGTCGCCGACCCCGGCCCGGGCATCCCCCGCGCGTTGCGCGAACGCATCTTCGACCCCTTCTTCACCACCCGCGAGGCCGGCTCCGGGCTGGGCCTGGCGATCAGCCGCGGCATCGTCCGGCGCAGCGGCGGCGAACTGAGCGTCGCCTCCTCGCCGGGGCGTGGCACCATCTTCCACGTCTGGCTGCCCGCCCGGGCGATCCCCAGCGGCGCCGAGGAAACCACCACCCGCAAGCTGCTCGACTCGCTGAGTGATATGTCCACGCCCTCGGCGCGGGGGTAGGGCGGGGATAGGGCCGCCCCGCTACGTAACAATGCGTAAAAAAATCCTGCCGCGCCGTCGAGAACCCTCATCTCCAACACCCACCACAAACTGAAAAACCCGCTCGATTCGGGATGATTTTTTTCATCCCCCGCCTGCTCAACCGGCTCGCTGAGTGGCCCTCGATCGTTAAACAACGACTCATGAGCCGTGCAACAAACCCGTCACAAGTCGTTGTTTTATTAACGCTCATCGCATGGCGATAGCCACCTTCCTCGACCCCGCCGCCTCAGCTCCCTCTCCGGCCGCGCATGACGCCGTCTCATGCGCCCGCCGGAGCTGCAAGATACTCCTGATCCGATGCAAGAGAATACAAGCCGTAACATTTGGATACATCCAAGCTGACATCGGGAGCTGATTCCCGGGGCAGAACAACAAGCCCGACTGAAAACGGAAGCAATGGAGATTCAGGACATGAACAAGTTGATGATGGGTGTGCAGCGCTTTCTGCATGATGAGGAAGGTACCGAGGTCGTGGAATGGGCGCTGGTAGCGGGTCTTATTGTGGCTATAGGGGCCGTTCTTTTCGGATCTGTAAAGACAGAGCTAGTCGGCGCTGCAGGTGATGGCTCAGGTGGAGTAATGGGTAGGATCGCTGATAAATTAGCTGGCAATTAAAAAGTCAATAAATAATCCAACAACCTTAATAAAGAGGCGTCTTTTATGGCGCCTCTATGCCCATAAAGTCAGGAGTATTCGATATGCCTCTATCATTAACTCTCATATCAATACTGCTGGTTTTTTTGGGAAGTGCCGCGCTCTGGGACCTGCGCCAACGGCGCATCCCCAATGCGCTGATTATGGCCGGGGCTATCGTGGGTATTCTGCTGCAAGGGATGGTGGCAGGCCACGGCGGGGCCCTGGCCGCCATCGAGGGGCTGGGGATCGGTCTGCTCGTTCTCATGCCGGGTTACCTGATGGGCTTTACCGGGGCCGGCGACGTCAAGCTGATGGCCGCTATCGGCACCTTCCTCGGGCCCTACAACGTTTTTCTTGTCGCGCTGGCGAGCATCGCCGTGGGCGGCGTGATCGCCCTGGGCTTCGCCGCCAGTGCGCTGTTTTCCCGCAACTCACCCTCCCCCTGGCCGCGCTACAGGCTGATGGTCCGCACCCTGGTCACCACCGGAAAGCCGATCTATGTGGCGCCCGCCGAGGGCGAGGTGATGGGCCGCAAGTTTCCCTATGCGGTGTCGATTGCCATCGGCACCACTCTGTTCCTGCTCTGGCAGTCGCCGTGGCTGGCCCAGTGAACATGAACCTTCTCGTGCCCCTTTTCGTGAAGTTCCGGAGATAACGCCATGATCCGCCCCGATGCCACCCCGCTTGCCGCCGAGCCGCCAGTGCCCGCCACTCCCTTGGCGGCGCCGCGCCCGCGCGACCTGGCGGAGGCCGGGCTGAGCGAGCTGTATGTGGCGGACCTGATCTCCAAACATCTGTTCGAGCAGGGCGTGCTCGACCTGCAGGCACTCACCCGTTGCGTCGCGCTCGCCGGCGGCCTGCTGGAGCCGGTACTGGCCTTCCTGCGCGAGACGGCGCGTGTCGAGGTGCGCGGCGCCACCCTGGACGGACTGCTGCGTTTCGCGCTCACCGAGCGTGGCCGACTGGTGGCGCAGGAAGCTCTGGCGCGGGACGGCTACATCGGCCCGGCGCCGGTGCCGCTGGAACAATACGCCGCCCTCGTCGAGCGGCAGTCGATGAGTGCCCGCAGCGTCGATCGCGACCGCGTGCATGCCGCCTTCGCCGACATCCAGATTCGCCCCGAGCTGCTCGACCAGCTGGGCCCGGCGCTGCACTCCGGACGCGCCACCTTCATTCACGGCGATGCCGGCACCGGCAAGACCTACATCGCCCGCCGGCTGGCGCGGCTGCTGGCCGGCGAGGTGCTGATCCCGCATGCCGTGCTGGTCGCCGGCAAGGCCGTGCGCCTGTTCGATGGCGGCGTGCACGAGCCGCTCGAGGAACCGCTGGAGGAAGCCCCGAGCGTCGACACGGTGACCAACACGGTCGCGGCGGCGTACCTGAACTCGCTGCACCTGGGCCAGGGCCACGACCCGCGCTACGTGCGCTGCCGGCGCCCGGTGGTGGTGGTCGGCGGCGAGCTGACCATGGACATGCTCGAAGTACAGTACGACACCACCACCCATATTCACCATGCGCCGGCCCAGCTGCGCGCCAACAACGGCATGCTGGTGATCGACGACCTGGGCCGTCAGCGCATGCGCCCCGACGAGCTGTTCAACCGCTGGATCGTGCCCATGGAGGAACGCCGCGACTTCCTGAGCCTGCGCAGCGGCCAGCACTTCCAGGTGCCCTTCGATGTCGCGCTGGTGTTCTCCAGCAACCGTCACCCGCAGGAGCTGGCCGACCCGGCCTTCCTGCGCCGCATCGGCTACAAGATCCGTTTCGAGCCGCTGGTTCGCGACGAGTACCACGCCATCTGGCAGCAGGAGTGCCGCCGCCGCGGGCTGGAAGCGGAACCGGCGATGGCCGACTTCGTCATCGACGCCCTGCACGGCCGCCACGGCGTGCCCCTGCTGCCCTGCCACCCCCGCGACCTGCTGGGGCTGGCGATGGACTACCTGGGCTACCGCGGCGAGACGGCGCTCGACGAGGCCGCGCTGCGCTGGGCCTGGCGGACCTATTTCGTGGAGCCCGGCGCCGCCGGGGAGGAGCGTGAGTCATGAGGAAGAAGGGTGTAGTCGCGATGCTGGGGATCTCCCTGGTACTGGCGGTGGGGGCCGCGAGCCTGGCCAACAGCTGGCTGAAGCAGCGCGCGGGCGGCGACGAGCCGGACACCGCCTCGGTGGTGGTGGCGGCGCTGGAGATCCCCTTCGGGCGCAAGGTCCAGGCCGCCGACCTCAATACCATCCAGCTGCCGCCCTATGCGGTCCCCAAGGGCAGCTTCACTTCCGTGGATCAGGTGGTGGGCCAAGTCAGCTCGCAGCCCATCTACCCCGGGGAAGTGGTGCTCAAGAACCGGCTCTCCGAGTACCTGGGCGGCAGCGCCCTGTCGGCGGTGCTGGCCCCGGGCAAGCGGGCGATCAGCGTTCGGGTGGATGACGTGGTCGGCGTCGCCGGCTTCCTGCTGCCCGGCAACATGGTGGATGTGGTCTCGACCCGGCGCAACGGCGGCGGTCGCGACGTCGCCTCGCGGACCATCCTGCAGGAGATCAAGGTGCTGGCCGTCGACCAGATCGCCTCCCAGGACCGCGACAGCCCGGTGATCGTGCGCGCCGTGACCCTGGAGGTCACCCCGTCGCAGGCCGAGCAGCTCGTCGAGGCCACCCAGGAAGGCCGGGTGCAGCTGACCCTGCGCAACCCGCTCGACAAGAAGAAGGCGCCCGTGGACGTCGCCCAGGCCGAACCGGCCACGCCCAAGGCGCCGCCGAAGGCCGCGGTCACCCACCACCGGCCGGTGGCGATGCGGGTCAGCGTGATCCGCGGCACCCAGATGAGCTCGACGGTGGTACGCAACTGACGCGCCGCCGGCAAGCCCGCCAATGCCGATTCATAACGAAAACAAGGGTGAGGGTCTCATGAACAACCAGGGAACAAGAAGGCTGCTGACCGGGCTGGTCCTGGTGCTCGGTCTGGGCTGGGGGCCGCTGGCCGGCGCCCAGTCCACCGGCGCGGTGCCGCTCGCCATCTCCGGGCACAACCGGGCCATGTCGGTGGACGTGGCGATCGACAAGTCCAAGGTGCTGGACTTCCCTCACCCGGTGAAGATCCTCTCGGTGGGCAACCCCGACGTGGCCGACATCGTGGTGGTGCGCTCGGGGCAGATCTACGTGCTCGGCAAGTCGCTGGGCAACACCAACGTGGTGCTGTGGGATCGCAACGACAAGGTCCAGGGCTCGCTCAACATCGAGGTGACGCCGGACATGGAGTCGCTCAAGGCGGACCTGCACGAGCTGCTGCCCGACGAGTCGGTCCAGGTGCGCGCCGCCAACGGCCGGCTGATACTCAGTGGCGAGGTCTCCAGCGCCGAGCGCATGGACACCGCCCTGCGTCTGGCCGAAAGCTACGTGCCGAAGGGCAAGGACGACAAGGAGGGCTCGCCGATCCTCAACATGATGCAGGTGGGCGGCGCCCAGCAGGTCATGCTCGAGGTCAAGGTCGCCGAGGTCACGCGTTCGCTGGTCAAGCGTCTCGAGAGCCAGTTCAACGTGTTCAACATCGTCGGCTCGTCGCTGCGCCTGGGTGCCGTCAAGGGCGGCGCCACCTTCCCGGATGCCCTGTTCAACGGCACCGCAGGGCAGCAGGGACGGGTGCCGGCGGTCAGCGGCGGCAACCCGCTGGGCACGCCGGCCGCGCCGGTCATCGACGAGTTCGCACCCTCGACGGCGACCATCGAGGACGCCGGCATCTTCGCCAGCTACCAGCGTGGCGACTACCTGCTCAACCTGGTGCTGGACGCCGCCAATCGTCAGGGGGTCGCCAAGATCCTCGCCGAACCCAACCTGACCACCCTGACCGGAGAGGAGGCCACCTTCCTGGCCGGCGGCGAGTTCCCCATCCCCGTGCCCCAGGGCGACGGCAAGGTGACCATCGATTACAAGGACTTCGGCGTCGGGCTCAACTTCGTCCCGGTGGTGCTGGATTCGGGGGTCATCAACCTCAAGGTGGGCGTGGCGGTCTCGGACCTGGTCTCGGACAACAGCCTGACCGTGGCGCCGAGCGGCGCGTCCAGCCAGTTCTTCGTGCCCGCGCTGGTCAAGCGCAGCGCCAGCTCCACCCTGGAGCTGGGCAACGGCCAGACCATCGCCATCGCCGGCATGCTCAACGAGAACCTGCGCCAGAACGTCAGCAAGCTGCCCGGGCTGGGCGATTTGCCGGTGCTCGGCGCGCTGTTCCGCAGCCAGGAGTTCATCAAGGACCAGACCGAGCTGGTGATCTTCGTCACCCCGCGTCTGGCCCGGCCGATGGCCCCGGACCAGGCCCACCTGCCCACCGGCAGCTTCGTCGCCCCCAGCGACGTGGACTTCTACCTGCTGGGACGCCTGGGCGGTCGCCCGGAGGCGCCGGCCAGCCGTAGCGGTGGCGAGTCCGTGGACCCGCTGCTCAACCGCCGCGACGGCGGCACCGAAGGCCGCTTCGGCCATGACCTCTGAGCGTGACCATGAACGCGTGCCAACCCAGGAGAGCCGCCATGTACCACCCGCGACTGCTGCTCGTGACCCTCTGCTCGGCGCTGGTCGCCGCCTGTGCCCCCAACCCCGAGGAAGGGCTGCCGCCCTACGGCGCCAGCGTTCACCACATGCTGCAGGCCCAGACCTACCGCCCGGGCGACACGCCGCCGCCACCGACGCTGCACGGCGACCGGGCGGCCAGCACCATGGACGCCTACCGCCGCGGCGACGCGCCGCCGGCCGGATACGGCGCCATGATGCCCGATGTCTCGAAATGAGCCCCGCACCATCGGGCCTGAGCCCGACGGCGGCGGGACCATCCACTTGCGATCAGTGAGGTAGGGTTATGCGCAATCGACTGGATTTGCTGCTGGCCGGCCGCGCGCGGGATGAGCTCGGGGCGCTGGAGACCCTGCTGCGCACCCGGCGCGATGTCGGTATCAGGACCCGCGTGATGCTCAACGGCACCGTCGACCCGCTCAAGGATGTCTATCCGCTGCCGGATGCGCTGGTACTGGTCGCCAGCGAGAACTGGCGCGCCGAGCTGGCGGCGTACGCCGAACGCCCCCCGGGCGAGCGTCCGGCACTGCTGGTGGTCGGCGAGTCGTCCCATACCGAACTGATCCGGGTGGCCATGCGCGCCGGCGCCCGGGACTTCCTGTCCCCACCCGTCGACGACGGCGAGATCGGCCACTTCCTCGACGACCTGCTGCGCGACCAGCGGGTCGCCGCCAGCCAGAAGACCGCGCGGCTGACCGCGGTGATCAACGCCAAGGGCGGCTCGGGGGCGAGCATGATCGCCGCCAACCTGGCCCATGCCCTCGCCGCCTCCCTCGAACGCCATACCGTGCTGGTGGACATGGACGTGCAGTTCGGCGCCCTGCCGCTGTACTTCAACCTGACGCCCCGCAACGGCCTGGTTCGCGCCCTGGAGCTGGTCGACAGCCTCGACCTGCTGGCCCTGGAGGGCTACGTGCTGCCCCATCAGAGCGGGCTCGACCTGATGGCCTCGACCCCCGAGGACCGCATGACCATCGCCGAGGTACCGGAGGAACGGGTGGAGATGCTGCTCAAGCTGCTCGGCGAGGCCTACGAGGACATCGTCGTCGACTTGCCGCGCTGGGTCAGCGGCGCCACCGCCATGACCCTGGAACACGCCGACCAGGTGCTGGTGGTCATGGAACAGGGCGTGGCGCACCTGCGCGATGCCCAGCAGTTGGTGAGCATCCTGGGCAACGAACTCAACATCGCCGACTCGCGCATCACCGTGGTGGTCAACCGGTTCAGCAAGAGCAACCCGGTCTCGCTCAAGGACATCCGCGAGGCACTGCCGGACCTGCAGGTGATCAGCCTGCCCAACGATTACCGGCGGGTCAGCCGCAGCGTGAACATGGGCAGCCCGCTGCTCGAGACGGCCGGCGGCGCCGCGATCACCCGCAACCTGGAACGCCTGGCCCGTTCGCTCGACGAGGGCGACGGCCAGCTGCGCACCCGCAGTTCGGGATGGAACCTGCTGGGCTGGGCCCGGCGCGCCTGACGATGGCTGACCATGCCTGACAACGCCTGACGATGCCCGAGAGGAGAGAATCGATGAATCTGCGCGAACGACTCACCGGCAGCAACGGCCACGCTTCCAGCGGCCATGCCGCCAACGGCAACCCCGCCGGCACCACCCCGCCGCCGGGCAACGCCGGATGGACGGCCCCGGGGCTGCGCGGTGGCGACGGCGGCCTGAGCGAGGAGGAGCAGGCCTTCAAGGAGGCCCTGTTCAAGCGGCTGGTCAAGACACTCGACCTGTCGCTGCTCGGCGGGCTGGGCGACAAGGAGGCGCGCAACCAGATCCAGATGGTCTGCGAGTCGCTGATGCGCGAGGAGACGCTGCCCTTCAACGCCAGCGTGCGCCAGCGCATCGTCGCCGACCTGCAGGACGAGGTGCTGGGCCTCGGCCCGCTCGAGGCGCTGCTGGCCGACCGCACGGTGTCCGACATCCTGGTCAACGGCACGGCGCCGATCTTCGTCGAACGCCACGGCAAGCTCGAGCAGACCCAGCTGCGCTTCGCCAGTGACCGCCACCTGATGTCGATCATCGACCGCATCGTCTCCAGCGTGGGGCGGCGCATCGACGAGTCCTCGCCGATGGTCGACGCTCGCCTCAAGGACGGCTCCCGCGTCAACGCCATCATCCCGCCGCTGGCCATCGACGGCCCCATGCTGTCGATCCGCCGCTTCGCGGTCGACAACCTGACCGCCGCCAACCTGGTCGAGATCGGCACCCTTTCGGAGACGGAGGCGCGGCTGCTCGAGGCGATCGTCAAGTCGCGGCTCAACGTGCTGGTCTCGGGCGGTACCGGGGCGGGCAAGACCACCATGCTCAACGTGCTGTCGAGCTTCATCCCGCACCGCGAGCGCATCGTCACCATCGAGGATTCCGCCGAGCTGCAGCTGCAGCAGCCCCATGTGGTGCGCCTCGAGACCCGCCCGCCCAACATCGAGGGGCGCGGCGAGGTGAGCCAGCGCGACCTGGTGCGCAACAGCCTGCGCATGCGCCCCGACCGCATCATCATCGGCGAGGTGCGCGGCGGCGAGACCCTGGACATGCTGCAGGCGATGAACACCGGCCATGACGGCTCACTGACCACCATCCACGCCAACACCCCGCGCGACGCCCTGACCCGCATCGAGAGCATGGTGGCGATGAGCGGGGTCAGCCTGCCCATGCGGCCGCTGCGTGCGCAGATCGCCTCGGCGATCGACGTGGTGCTGCAGGTCGAGCGCCAGGAGGACGGCCGGCGCCGGCTGGTCAGCGTGCAGGAGATCAACGGCCAGGAAGGCGATGTCATCACCATGTCGGAGATCTTCACCTTCCGCCGCGACGGCGTTGACACCGACGGCAACGTCATCGGCCGCTTCAGCGCGACCGGCGTGGTGCCGCATTTCTACGATCGCCTCAAGCAGCGCGGCATGGACCCCGGACTCGAGGTGTTCCAGCCCGGCGAGGAGCAGTGGCGATGAACGTCAACCTCTCCGACCAGGCGATCGTCGTCATCATGGTCGCCGTCGCCGTGTTCCTGCTGGCGCAGAGCTTCATGGTGCCGGCCTTCGGCGAGAACCGGCAGGCCCGTAAGCGTCTCAAGAAGCGCCTGCGCGCGGTGGCCGACACCCCGGAACGCCGCGAGCGTCTCGCCCTGCTGCACAACCGCCGCCAGCCCTCGTCGCTGGAGCGCACCCTCGGGGCGCTGCCCGGCATGCGCCGCCTCGAGCGCCTCATCGAGCAGGCCGGCCGCGAGACCCCGGCCTACCGGCTGGTACTGATTAGCCTGAGCCTGGGCGTTATTGCCGGTATCTTGTTGGCCAAGCTGTCGACCTTTCCCCTGCTGATCGCAATCGGCGGGGGCGTGGCCGGCGCCCTGCCCCTGCTCAAGCTGCTGCGCGAGCGCAACCGGCGCCTGGCGAAGTTCGAGGAGCAGCTGCCCGACGCCCTGGTGATCATGGCTCGGGCGCTGCGCGCCGGGCACCCCTTCAACGATGCCATGAAGCTGGTCGCCGAGGAGATGCCCGAGCCCATCGGACCGGAGTTCCGCATCACCTTCATGGAGATCAACTACGGCGGCGACATCCGCCTGGCCCTGGAGGGGCTGCTGGAGCGCATCGGCAGCGTGACGGTGATGGTCTTCGTCACCTCGGTGCTGATCCAGCGCGAGACCGGCGGCAACCTCGCCGAGCTGGTGGACGGGCTGGCCACAGTGATCCGCGAGCGCTTCCGCTTCCACCGCAAACTGAAAACGCTCTCCGCCGAGGGGCGCCTGGCCGCCTGGATACTCTCGTTGCTGCCGTTCGGCCTGGCGGGCGTGCTGTCAGTCGCCAGCCCGGATTTCCTGCCAACGCTTACCAAGGACCCTATCGGCCGGCAGATGGTCATGGCGGCGTTCGTGATGGTCATCGCCGGCATCCTGTGGATACGCCGTATCGTGCGCATCGAGGTGTAAAAAAGGGGGAACCGCCATGGAATTCCTGAATCAGCTGCGGGCCCTGCTCAACGGCCTGATCGCCGACCCCGAGCTGGCCCAACTCAGCTTCGTGGTCCTGCTCGGCCTGGCGGTCTTCGCCCTGCTGGCCGCCATCATGCTGCTGTTCCTGGGGCTGGCCGACCCGGTGAGGCGCCGGCTACAGCATCTCGAAGCGCAGCCGGCCGGCACGGGAGCGAGCACCACCGCCAGCGAAACCGCCGGCGATGGCGCCGGCCAGGGCCTGCGCGGCCTGGTGGACCCCATGGGCAAGCGGCTGATGCCCACCACAGAGGAAGCCCGCAGCAAGGCCTACAGCCGGCTGCGTAAAGCCGGCATCCGCACCCCCGGCGCCCTGAACACCTTCTTCGGCGCCAAGCTCGGCCTCGCCCTGCTGCTGCCCAGCGTGGCGCTGGTGGCGACCATCCCCTTTCGGGTGCCCCTGAATATCGGCCTGATGGTGGCGATAGCGTCGGGGGTGGTGGGCTACGTGGCGCCCTCCTTCTGGCTCGACCGCCGGATCAAGCGACGCACGCTCGCCCTGCGCCGCGGACTGCCCGACGCCCTGGACCTGCTGGTGGTCTGCTGCGAGGCCGGCCTGGGACTGGGGGCGGCCATCCAGCGGGTGGCACGTGACCTGGCGATCAGCCAGCCGGAAATGGCCGAGGAGCTGACCCTGTTCGGCATGCAGACCCGCGCGGGCATGGACACCCGCACCGCCCTGCGCGACCTGGAGGAGCGCACCGGGGTCGACGACATCCACGGCCTGGTCACCAGCCTGCTGCAGAGCATGCGCTTCGGCACCAGCATCGCCACGACCCTGCGCATCTACGCCTCGGAGCTGCGCGACAAGCGCACCCAGGAAGCCGAGGAAAAGGCCGCCAAGGTGAGCACCAAGATGCTGTTCCCGCTGGTGTTCTGCATATTGCCCAGCTTCTTCGTGGTGTCACTCGGCCCGCCGCTGCTGGGCGCAATGCGCGTAATGAGCGGACTATAAGTTTTTCCGGCAGGCATACAACAATTCCATCGAGCAGGGGGCACCATCATGAAAATGAAAACCACAGGCATGAAAACCACAGGCAGAACCCTCCGGCTTCTCGCCATCCTCACCGCCAGCGCCTGGCTGGCGGGCTGTGCCGGCACACCGCAGAAGGGGAACCAGGACGAGTACGGTGTCTTCTCCGACAGCCAGTCGTCGGCCACCTACGCGACCGCCTTCCCGGTGGGCTCGCCGGAGGAGGCCTATCAGAACGGCGACGCGGCCGTGCAGTCCGGCGACTACGACCGGGCGCTGTTCGAGTACATCCGCGGGTTGCGTCTCGCCGACACGCCGTCCGCCGAGGCGCTCTACAAGATCGGCTACATCCACTACCAGCGGGACAACTACCGCCTCGCCTCGCTGGCGTTCCGCTGGGTGCTCAAGCTCGAACCCGACAACGCTCGGGCGGGCACCGGGCTCGGCGAGGTGCTGCTCAAGACCCGCCACTACAAGGAGGCCGAGAAGCAGCTGCGCGGCGTGATCATCGCCCACGGACAGGCGCCGTGGCGGGCCTACAACGGGCTGGGCATCCTGCTGGACATCCAGGGCAAGGGCGAGGAGGCCGAGAAAGTCTACCAGGAGGCGCTGAAGGTCAACCCGAACTCGGCGCTGGTGCTCAACAACCTGGGCTACTCGCGCTACCTGCGCGGCGACTGGGACGGCGCCAACGAGGCGCTGGAGGCGGCGCTGCGCGCCAAGCCCGGCTACGAGCTGGCCTGGCGCAACCTGGGGCTCGTGCACGCCCGCCAGGGCGACTACGACTACGCGCTCGAGGCTCTGGAGCGCAGCAGCAAGCCGGCCCAGGCCTACAACGACGTCGGCTACGTGACGATGATCTCGGGCGACTATTCGCGGGCCCTGTCCTTCTTCGAGGAGGCCATGCGCCAGTCGCCGGCCTACTACGTCACCGCGAGCGAGAACGCCCGTAATGTGCAACGCAAGCTGAACCGCATGAGCGGCAGCGATCTGTGACGGAGGCGGCCATGAAATCATTGCACAAGCAACACGGGGCGGAGACGGTCGAGTTCGCGATCAGCGCGAGCCTGCTCTTCCTGCTGCTGTTCGGGATCATCGAGTTCAGCGTGGCGCTGTTCGACAAGGCGACGCTGACCAACGCCAGCCGCGAGGGCGCGCGCACGGGCATCCTCTTCCGGCCCGGCCCACGTGACCTGACGGCCGAGGATGCCGCCATCACGGCCGCGGTACAGGACTATGCCGACCAGTATCTGATCTCGCTGGGCGGGGCGGCGGCAATGTCGGTCGACATCCAGCGCCAGGACCTGACGGGTGACGCGACCTTCAACGCCGGGGACGCCCTGCAGGTGACCGTCGACTACCCCTACCACTTCCTGCTGTTACCTGACTTTGTCGGCAACCTGGGCGGCATTATCAACCTGAATGCCACAACCGTGATGCGAGCGGAGTGACCCATGACCATTCAACTTTCGGCAAGTTGCTCCGGCGGCCCGACCCTGCACCGACGCCAGCGGGGCGTATCCACCGTGCTGCTGGCGGTGGCACTATTCATGCTACTGGGTTTCGCAGCACTAGCGGTAGATATCAGTAACCTTTACGTGGCACGCAACGAGTTGCACAACGCCGCCGATGCCGGCGCGCTGGCGGGGGTGCGTTACTTGTATGTGAAGGATGGAACCAGGGTCAATGACGGTACCCAGCCCTACGATCCGAGCGACCCAAATGATCCCTACAAGAGTGCCGAGGTTCGAGCAACAGAGGCGGCAAAAGCCAACAAGAGCCAGAGCTCGTCAGTCGAGGTGATCAGTGCACAGCGGGGTCACTGGAGCTTCACCACCCGGACTTTCACGGCTAACCCCTCCCCGGACCCGGTGGATCTATTCTCAAAAACCACCAGCGAGCTGGACATCGACCCCAATTTCATCAACGCCGTGGAGGTAAAGACTGCACGGAGTGAGAGACCGGTGGAATCCCTATTTGGGTGGGCTTTAGGGTTTGATAATTACAAGGTGGGTGCCAAGTCTGTAGCCTATATCGGCTTCGCCGGGTCACTGCGCCCCCACGACGCGGACGAGCCGATCGCCAGGCGCCCGACGGCACCTATGACTGCAGCGTGGGACGTTTCATCCCCGAGGGCGACCAGACCGGCGGCTGGACCAACTTCCAGACCGACGGCAGCGGTGGTGCCAATGCCGGGGAACTCAAGAGCCTGATCTGCGGCGATGGCAACGACAACGAACTGCAGTATGGCGAAGACATCGGTACCAACAACGGCCAGGTCGATGCCGCCTATCAGGCCTTGTATGACTGCTGGAAGGACAAGACCGCCCAGAAGGAGCCGTGGGGGCTGACCCTGCCGGTGATCGACTGCCAGGATGGGGTATCACCCAATAATGAGCTGGTCGGCGCGGTGGAGCTCAACATCGTCTGGATGACGGCCTCCCCGATCAGCAAGATCGATAACCTGCCAAGCAA
The DNA here is from genome assembly GCF_055145905.1 of Modicisalibacter sp. NCBI lineage: Bacteria > Pseudomonadati > Pseudomonadota > Gammaproteobacteria > Oceanospirillales > Halomonadaceae > Modicisalibacter > Modicisalibacter sp. Next base: position 91,950 of record NZ_JBSREH010000014.1, read on the forward strand.
CCAGAACCCCGGCGCGCCCACCGAGATGGCCATCCCGCCGCCGGACACCGACAGTCCATCACCGGGTACCTGGACCAGCAATGACGCCAGCGGCCTGAATCGCTGGAACTCCTTCGTCGACCAGTTCAATCTCCGCAGCGCCGACGATACGCCGGCCGAGTGGCACGACAAGAGCATCTACTTCCTGCCCAGCTGCACCGTGCACGAACCCAAGGGCAACACCGGCGGCGAGAACTACGGCGTTCTGGCCCGGATTCCGGTGCTGGTTCAGTAGAGAGCAAGGCGTGCCGCAGATCAGGACACTGCAACGAAGACGGGCGGCCCGGAAGGCCGCCCTTTCATCATTACTGAGAATGCAGCTCGGCCTCGGTCGAGAGAGGTTCGGCGGTACTCGGGGCGACGGTCGACGTGTTTTCCCGGATTGCCTGACGATAGCGTGAGGGCGGCATACCGACGTAGCGTTGAAAGATACGCGTGAAATAGGACAGGTCGCGAAAGCCCACGGTAAAGCAGACATCGGTTATCGAAGTCCGGGAGTTGACGAGCAGGCGCCTGGCCTCCTCGATACGCCGGGACAGCAAGTATTCCTGGAAGGTCATCTTGGTCATCCGCCGGAAAAGGCGGCTGAACTGAAAGGGGCTCAAGCCGAAAATCTCGGCCACCTCGGCCTGAACGATCTTGTTGTGCAGGTTGGCATCCACATGGGTCAGGGCACGCTCGATGATGGACTTTTCCTCGGGATTGCCGGTATAGCGCTGGCGGGCATCGGGCGGAATGGCATTGGTACTTTCCAGCGTCTGGCGCGTTTTCGTATCCACGCTGCCCTGATTCTGCAGGGCTTCCAGAGTTTCCACCACGCTCAGCAGGCGTTGCGTATCGACGGGCAGGGTGAAGTAATCCCAGACCCGCGTGCGAAAGGCCCAGACGGCCAGGCTCTCGGAATGCGCCTGGGTGATCATCAGCACCGGTACCGCGGGCAGCTGCTGGCGAGTCCGACAGCCCCAGCGCATCCGGGTAGTCGAACTGGAAACAGGCGACGATGGGCGGCTCGCGCTGCATCGCCGGAACGGGGTCCACACCGACGGGAATGAACCTGACCGAGTAGCCACCGGCCTTCAAGGCAGCGACATAATCGCTGGCGGGACTCTCGTTGATATCACGCACCACCACAAGAACATGACCCATGACCATCCCCTCCCCCTGCTCGAGGAATCGTCCTGTCTTTTTATGGGGTTGGAAACACCAACCCAGGCCTGCCCTTCCCTGTCGAAAAACTCCCTGTTCCCCCTTTCCCTCTCCTGATCCGGCGATCCTTCAGGCATCAATGAGCCGCTGGTCAATGACGCTGACCCCTGGATCATCGCAATATGCATAAATTTATAATTAAAAAGCACTAAAAAGAGGCTTGCGAAAAAGGGCCACTGATTACGAAAGCTAGTCGCCCGGTCGCGTTTTTTCTACTGCCGCTCGCCCTGGGGGGCGGGGAATTCATTGATCATTGAGATGGGTTAACGATTTGCCTGATAACCCCGGCTGTCTGGTGTTATCCAATACCAGATGAGAAATGACGATCAGCGAACCTGTCGCAGATGCAACAATAGGGCGCTTTCGAGGTGAAATGACCCCGGACTTACCCGGGCTGCTACCAGGCATTCACCAACGCCCTGGAGCGGGCCGGGATCGAGGTTACCCCGAGGACAACGTACTCACGTCCTCCGGCATACCTTCGCCAGTCATCTCATGCTGAACGGGGGCAACCTGCTCGTCCTGCAAAAGATCCTGGGACACCAGAGCATCCAGATGACCATGGGTTACGCGCACCTGTCCCCGGACCATCTCAGCGAAGCGGTGAAATTCGGGCCGAAAGCGCCCGTTGACACTTTGTTGACACAAGGGGAAAAAGCGGAAGAAAAAGGCGGGAGAAACAATCGCAAGTGATTGATTTCATGGTGGGCCCAGCAGGATTCGAACCTGCGACCAAGGGATTATGAGTTCGATCTTAAAACAATAACTCACTGACAAACAAGGAAAAGCAACTGTAATTGAGCGAAAGGTACAGTTCTTTGGAATCAGTAGCTTAGCGAAAGTTGAGGATAGCACACGAAGCTGGTGTGTGTACCGAAGATGTACCATTGAAACACCACAACTACATTTCATTTTGATATGCACATGCCTGCAAAGCGTAGATACCGCTCATCCATGAGCCCATGGCTCCACAACTGGTACTAAAATATAAGTATAAGTACTGACCAAAAGTGTCAGCCGATACGCTAATTTCTATACTGTGTTGACGATACCAGTGCTCACGATCGATTCCAGGTACTCTGCCAGCCTTCTGGGATGCTCGCCGCCCCTCAACAACACGCCGGCCTCCATGTTTCTCTCCATGGCATAACTGGTCAGGTTGGCGCTGGTGATGAAGGCGAGGCGATCGTCGGCCACGGCAACCTTGGCATGAACACTGCCCCCAGTGAACTCTTCAGACCGTTTCTGCCAAGCGAAGAAGCGTGCTCTGGGAAGGACTTCTCTCATCAGTGAAACCGAGTCCACAGAGAGGTTTCCGCCCTTACCTTCGGGCGACTCCAGAAGAATCTTGACGTCGACTCCGCGATCGGCAGCCTCATTCAGCGCGGTGACGATGCGATCGACCCGGTAAGCCACGAAACTGGTCAGGAAGAGGCGCTTCCGGGCACCGCGGATCACCTCAAGCATGACCTGCTCCGTCTGCCGTGTGGCGGTACCAGCGGGAGATGGCCCCGTCCACACCAGCTCGGGGCTCAGCACCTGATAGTGCTCGACGACACAGGAGGCCCCTTCGAGCATCCCGGCAAGGTGAGGCGCCGATACGTGGTGGTCTGCCGCCTCACGCAGGAGCCGCCGAAGCAGCTCTTTCGAGTGGTGGTGCGTCACGCGACGCTCCAGAACGAACGCATCGATCTCGCCTTGCTGGATCAGCGCGTCGACGACGCTGCGCAAGGCACCCTTGGAGACGGCCGTGGCGAACTCGACCACGGATCGGTGCATCCCGTTCACCCTTCCCACCAGAAGAAGGCGGCACCGCGTGTCTCCAGCGTGGGCATCAGCAGGGCACGATCCAGATACCTGTTGCCGGCTTCACAGGAGGTCTCGGCGACGAAGGAGCACGCATGACAGGATGCGCCGTGAAGTGACTGGTCCTTGGTGGGGTCGTGCTCCGCACACAGCGGATCGGAGGAGCACACCTCGGCCCGATCCAAGGCTTGGGTCATCAACCTCTCCAGGTTCTCCGGCTTGCCGAGCTCGACGAGACCACCCAGGGTGCCGTCGGAATCCGCCGCCGCGGTGTAGATCAGCACACCGGCTTGATTCTGGTCGCCCTCGACATCGGCGTAGATGCGCTCCCGGATGCTCGCTGCATTGTAGCCACACTCGAGTGCCATCTCTCGGATCAGGGCATGGGCCAGAGTGTGGAGCATGGCATAACGTATCCCGGGATAGCCGACTTCTGGGTCCAGTTTCCGCTTTCTCCGCCAGCCACGATGAGCGGATCGGAGCTTTCTGTCCAACTCACCGACGGCCTCTCGACCATGCCAACCCTCCAGATGGTCGAGGTTGAACTCGATGAAGACACCTTCTCCGTGCACCTCCGTCGCCGGTACCCATTCTGGTGCACGATACGTCAGTGGTGCTCGCTTCACCGAGTCTTCGCCCGCCTCCTCCTCCGGCGACTCGATCCGCGTGAAGCCGATCAGTGCGTTGACCTCCTTCAACCGCTCCAGGAGGACCACTCGCCTGATCTCGTCCCTGAACTGGTTCGGGGCGGAGACGACCTTGCTCTTGAAACTCGGATAGTCGTTGGGTGGCTCATCGGCCGTGAGCACCTCCCATTCGGGTGTCTTGATGTCACGATCGTGGACCTCGTCCCCCCCGCTCTGGTGCGCCTGAATGGCGGCCCATATCTCGCCGACCTCATATGCCTCGATGCCTGGCAGCTGGCCGGACTTCTTGAGCGTCTTGACGATCGTCTTCACTTCCGGCTCGTCTTCGGCATCCTCGAAGAAGGTCCAGCCATCCTGGACCAGCTGGCTCAAGGGAGTCGACGACTTGGGCGGAATCGCCAGTACGGAGAGCGTCGCCGGAAACCAGCCGTTGGTGGCCCCGAGCAGGACCGTTCGAGGCTCCTGATCACACTCCTCGAACCGCGTGAGATGTGGATGTCGGCCTCGACAGCCCGGCAGGTTCTCCTTGCTCGCCTTGCCGAACGCATGAGCCATGTTGCGTGAGGCCTCGCATTCGTCGCACTTCACCCACAGGTTCTCCGTCTGCAGCGAGGCGCCGTTCTCATAGAACCGCAGCCACCCCTTGCAGTCGCTCGGTCCGCGGTGCACGAACCAGTGCCAAGGAAAGTCGTCCAGGTGCCCCGACTTGCAGGCGATCAGGAAGCGGGCGGGGACGGCGTCGGCATCGGTGGCCTTCTTGGTGCCGTCCGAGCCCTTGCATCCCTTGTGTACGTAACGCGCTCTCTCGATCCTGAATCGATCCTTCAGCTCGAACAGCCCCGCCTCGACGGGCGAGAGGAGCCCGCACTTCACGCATCTGAGCCAGCGGGGAAACGGCTTCACCGGGACACCGATCAGCGCCTCGGCAGAGGTATTGTCCTTCACTTCCTCCTCGTTGATCGGCGGCATGCGCAGGGACTCGACCTGAGGCCCGAGTACCCGCCTGACGTTCGCCAGGAGACGCGCCTCGTGAATGGCTCGGCACCTGGGCTCGTCCCACTGCTCGGAGGACATGGTGACGACGGACATGTTGGGAAGGTCGATCAAGGCTCCGGGCCCATACGACCACAGCAACTGACTGGGGCGGATCTCACCGATTCGCGTCCTGCTCATGACTCTTCTCCCTCTTCCGTGGATGCCGCAGGCCGCACCTGCCAGTCGGGCGCATCACGCATCCAGGCGTCGTCCATGACGATGCCCACGCCGGGCTCCACTTCACGCATCGACATCGGCACCGTCCATTTCGACCAGGGATCTGCACCTGGTTTCTTGAGTAGATCGACGGAGGTGTCCGACGACTTGCCCATCTTCTGATACACCAGCGTGCGACCACCCAGGCTCGCCTCCTTGGCCCAATCATCTGCTCGAGACTTGAGCTGATCCATCGTCCACTGCCGCTTCTCCTTGGACTCGGTGACGTTCGATGCGCGATCCACGATCCGGCCGGTGGCGTTTCGCACCTCACCACGGTCCGGCCGATCCAACTCATCGGCGCCCTCGTTGGCGCCGAATGCCTCATATTCGTTGCGAAGCAGGCTGACGAAGGTGCCGGTCAGACCACGATCCATCGCTCGAGGCGAGAACGGGGTGACCGACTGCGCCTCCACGTGCTGGTAGAAGGTGGCGTGGTAATGCTCGTAGGTCTCGTAATGCGACAGATCACGCGGTTTCGACCAGGTGAGCACGCTGGCCACCAGGCCTGGGAAGGCACGCCCCACCCGGGAGGTGGCCTGGATGTACTCGGCCGTGCCCTTGGGCTGGCCATTGACGACCATCAGCCCGAGCCGGTTGACGTCGACTCCCACGGAGAGCATGTTCGTCGCCAGCACCACGTCGAGCGCACGATGGTCGCGCTCGCCATAGTCGACGATCCACTTGCCCGCCTGGTCGTCGTAGCGCCCCTGGAAGCCGATCTCCATCTGGTCGAGATACTTGGGGATCTCGTCGTTGCGTACTCGCGAGGTCAACTCCACCACATCGATCTTGCGACGCTGAGCCAATCCCGGGCGTTCGACCAGACTCATGGCGACCCGGTAACAGCGCGTGTTGACGTCGTCTTCCGCCAGGCGCTTCATGCCACCGAGCTCGCGGAGTGAATTGAAGTAGCCGACCAGCGTCATGTAGGGATCCGCGGCCTTGCCGAAGTGATCGAACAGGGCCTGGGCCGCGGTCAGGAAGGCCGTGTAGGTGCGAATCAGGACCGCGGGGCGAGAGCTGCCCGGCGCACAGATGCCCAGATAACGACGCCCGGAGATCTCTTCGGTCGGGCGCTGGACGGAGAAATAGTTGTCCTCGACGTCCAGCCCGGAAGGCGGGAAGACGGCGAGTCGCCGCATGAAGACGTTGCGCACCTGATCGGCCGCCTTGCGGACCGTCGCCGTGGAGGCGACGACCTTGGGGCGAATCTTGGTGTCTCCGTCGTGCCAACTGCAGAGTTCGTCCACGGCCGTCTCGTAGAGGCCGACCATGGTACCCAGCGGCCCGCTGATCAGGTGGAACTCGTCCTGGATGATCAGATCCGGCGGCCGAATCGCGGGTACGGTTTTCACCTTGGAGGCGGGGTGCATGCCCTGCCTGCGATGCCGTTGGCCACAGTCGTGGCCCGGCCACAGCAACCCATGGCGTTCACACTCCCGATCGACTCTCCCGAAGAGCGCCCGCACTTCGGGCCGCCACGCCATCTGCGCAAACTTGTCGACCGTCGCGATCATCATGCTGGGCGGACGATGATAGATCTCTTCGTCGACCACTTTCACGGGCAGCCCAGGATGGGCGAGTCTCGACGACTGGCCTTCGGAGAACTCGCAGCGACCGTAGGGATCGCTGCAGTAGAGCGTCGTGCGCAGCGCCGTCTTGTCGACCTTGATGTCTCGGCCGGGAGCGATCTCCGAGCCACACCACGGACAGCCGGTGAGCTGCGCCGGTGACGCCAGGCTCGAGGTGTTGCGATCGTCGTTGCGCGTCGCCTCGATGGCTTCGTGTGCCTTGGCCGTGGTGCCCGGGGTCACCTTATTGCCGACCCACAGCCCAATGGTGAACGGCTCCTCCCCCCAGACGGCTGATTCACTGCGGCGTATCACCTCCATGGCACAGATCAATGCAGTGGCACGTTGGAACTGCTGCAGCGTGAGCAGGCGCAGGGTGTAGCGCATGATCACGGTGAGACCACGGGAACCATCCAACCCATTCTGCATGCCCATCAGGCGACGTATCCCCATGGCGAAGGCGGCGACACCCAGATAGGCCTCCGTCTTGCCGCCCCCGGTGGGGAACCACAGCAGATCGGCATGCGCCTCGACGGGATGGGTCCTGTCCTGGTGGTGTGGATTCGCGAGAGAGGGAATCGAGAGCAACAGGAAGGCGAGCTGGAAGGGGCGCCACGAAAAATTCTTCCTTTCTTCGTGTAGAGTCTCGAGTGACGGATCGGCACCGCGCCGCTTCTGAAGTGAGTAGATACTACGGATCCGTTGATCCGCCATCGCCTGGTTGGCGAAGCGAAAGGCCTTTAGCGCCTTCGGGTCTTCAGCCAGGGTCGACACCCCCTCGCGAAGTCGGCCGAGGATGGAGCGGCAGTCACCGAGGATGCTCTTCGCCGCCTCCTCGTGCACGGTGATCTCGTCACCGATCCTGTTCTCCTGCTCCCCGATCCAGGCGGCATAGTCCTCGGTGAGGGTGGTCAAGGCCTCTCGCAGCTCCTCGACCTCCATCGCCGCCAGTTCCTTCATGTCCAGCCAACCACGTTCGATCATGTGCCGTTGAGCGGGGCGGTCCTCGGGAGACGACCCGGGGGTCTCCGTGACGGGGATCTCGTAGTGGGGCATGACCTGAGTGCGCACCTCGGTCGCCAACGTCGGCTCCGTGTCGGAAGTCGTGGCATGAACCGACACCCCATGACCGACGGCGAACTCGAGCTTGCGCCGATAGACCAGGGCGAGGCGTTCGCGCTCCTCGTCGTCGACGGAGTCGCTGCCGGGGCGACGATGGAAGATCGCCTTGCCGTCGGCCGCGTCTACCGCCGCGACACGAATCTCGGGCTGGAACACCCAGGCGGCATCCTTGTTCTGCTTAGGTTCCTCTTGACCGTTCACCAGGAAGAGCGTGACCAGGCGCTCTCCCTTGCCATTGGTTCGTATCGTCCCCTGGAGACGGACCTGATCGTCGCTGCGGCTTGGCGCCTTGGGAGTGATGGAACCATCCACGAGGGGCAGACGGACGGAGCCGCCGCAGGGCACCCGCTTCCACACCTTGATCTTGATCTGCTCCTCTTCCCCCGTCTCCTTGTTCTTCCGGGTGCGGGTGAAGTCGTGCTCCCTGCCGGGGACCTTCTCGTAGCGCCCCCAACTGGCGGTCACCTCGACGCTGTCGACGTCCGGCGCCACGCAGAACGTCATCCCGATGCTCGAGGGGACCAGCGACTGGTTGTCGGTGGTGTCGATCTCGTCGAGGGCATCGTCGTCGGGATCGACTCGCCCCGTGACCTTGCTGAAGTCCTGCCCCGGCTGGTGGAGCGAGGCATCCTGAGGCTCGACCGGCTCGTCATCCTCATCCATCCCCGCCGCCGGTTCGACCGTGGCGGTGTCGCCGTCCGCGGGTTTTCGCGGGGCGAGCTTGCCGACGAGATAACGATCCTGGACGCTCATGTCCTTGATCAGCTCCTCCGGCCCACCGGCAGGGCCGAGAAGGTCGTCGACGACCGCCAACTGCAACAGCTCACGTATGTATGCATGGGCATGGGGTTTGTGCTCGGGACGCTCGGGGGCGACGAGTGGCACCTCAGCAAGCGAGAACCCCAGCCCCTTCGAGACGGCCTCCGCGAACTTGGTCCATTCGAGGCGACCGATACTACTCGAACAAGGCGGCAAGCCCAGGCTGCCAAGTGACACAGGCTGCTCGATGGGCTTCACGCGGTCCAGGTAGTACGTCGTGGCATCGGCCTTATGGTTTGCTTTGAGCACACGGCCGACACGGGTGACAAGGGCAGTTGGACCGACGATGAGCAGCCAGTCACCATCACAGACTCCCCGGAGAAGCTCCCCACTGGCCGTGACTCGCAATGTGAATGGTGACAGCCTCGGATCGGTGATGGCACCCTGGTCGACGGCCATCCATGCGTTGGGAGTTCGACCTTCCATCTTCTCAGCCATCCTTTCCCCCTCAGTTCCCGAATTCGTTGTTCAGCAAGGACTCGACTCTACTTTTCGAATTGTATCCGTTCTTGATCAGTATCTCTGCGATGTCCCGGCCTGAGATGAAGATGATGGGATGCCGGTCCTCACGGACCTCTGCATAGGCTTGTTTCGAGACCACAGACGTGGTGACCAGCACACCGAATTGCCTGTGGCGGATCCGAGAGATGAGGCGGGCGACGTCCTTTACGCCCACCGTGACGGGTGAACCGTCGCCAACGACGGGTGGACGGTAGCACTTCGCCTCCAGTGAGAACTCGGCATGGACCGGGTCGGACATCAAACCCAGCGAGTAGCGACCGACCGCATCACGTCCCCCATCCACCACGCCACGGGTGATCTCGTCGATGACGACGCGGGTGTCGGTCATCTGATAGATGCGGGCGGCGAATGCCTCGAAGGCGTGAGGAGTGGCATTGAAGTGGCCCCAGACGGCCCCGAGGATGTCTGCCTCGATATTTGTGCCGACAGTCTGCTGGTCAACTGATCGGATCGTCGTCGTGGGTTCGGCAGTGAGGGGCAGATAGTGGCCCTTCGTCACCCACTCCCGCCATGCATGTGGCGCATGCTCCGTCAACGAGTCGCCGGCTGCGAGGTCGTCGAGCCAACGACGCTCCACCACCGGCACGTCGAGGATGGTGAAGTGAGCGCGGTAGTTCTGGAAACGCTGCCCCTCGGCCGACTTCCAGATGCCCACGAGATCCTCGGTGGCGGACAATCCAGGAAAGCCCGGCACGGCCAAGCCCCGGAACTGTACCGAGCGTGCACCATGCTCGGTTGGATGTTTTCGAAACACGAAGAATGGAGGCACGCCAACGCGCGGAGCCTGGTCGGCGTGTACACGGTCGAAGGCATGCCGCAGCAGTGCATTGCCGCCCTTTCGCGTATCGTGCAATTCATGGCCAGGCTTCTTGTTGTCACCGTAATAGGTGAAGAGCCCCGTGCTCGGATCAAGGGTGTCGGGCCAGTCGGGGTCATGCCCCGTCGTGTACAGGACGACCCAATTCCTGTCCTGGCCACGCCCCGCCATCCGGAAGCCACCCATGTTGCCCGTTCCGGGGAGCAGCTTGTTGATCGGCTCGCCCCACAATTGGCCGTCGTGGGTGCTTTCGTATACGGCATCCACGATCAAGTCGCAACTCGACAGATCGCCATGAGGAACAACTCGACTCATGAGTCGTTTCTCACGGCACGGTATCGAGCACCACGGCGTTCGCCCTGGCGCTCGACAAGCCCCTGACTGATGAGGTCCCTGATTGCCGAACTCCAGCTACTGCCTGTAATAGATGTCGCTTCCAGAATATCAGACTTGGCATACCAACCCTTTCGTGCTCGAAGAAAGTCAAGAATTAATGAGGTTGGAGCAACTCCCTTCTTGGTAACAACCTGCGCTGACTCAAAGTCAAGACCTGACTGTGCCATATCGAAGTTTTCTTTACGCAGAGCAGGGGGATCGGAAACTCTCTTTCTCCCTTTGCCATGCAAACCTTTCGCGACCTCTTCCTCATATCGCTTGTGATTTAGCTCAGAAATCCGCCGCAGAATTTCAACACGTGCATTCTCACTGATGGTGAAACGTATACGATCACTCTCTGGCAGGTACGGAACTTCATGAAAGCCGTGATCAAGATCAACATCTGACCACCCATATGCTCGAGCAACTTCGCGATCGACCTCACAATGAAGCTTACGCATCACTTCAATTTGTGGGTCTTTTTCCGATATTGAATGAAACCTATTGTAAAGCTGGGTAAGACCAATTGAGCTCTCAGCCATGACCGACTCTCGATGCAAATAATAGCGCTCACCAACTTCATCAAGCGTGGGGTTTTCATCAACGACTGGCATTGGCCACGTCTCCAAAGCTTCGGACGTAGAATACTTCATAGTAGTCATACCCATTGAGCCGCAAGTCCAGTACGCCCAAACTATATGTAACGAAGACTGCAAACAAGCAAACTCAAAAAAACGATCAAAAAAATAAAGCTTTGTTGCCTCATTCATGACAAAGTTCGTCGGAACAAACCGAAAACAAAGGTGCTTAGACCTTCTAGAAGACGCAAGAATGCGATTCCTCCTTGAAAGCTCACGCATCAGTCTTGGTCTCAGGTCCCAGAACTTCCAAAAACAATCCTGATGAATTTGCCCGGTCAAAGATTCTCTATAAGGCTTAACGAGCTCTTCAAGACGACGAAATGCAGCATCATACTTCCGCGCTTTATCTTCCGGCCAATCTCGAAAATAGATCACCCAACGATAAGGCTCAAGCTTGGACATGGTGTTAAGGTCTTGCCCATTGAATAGCGGGAATATCACCTCCTTGCTATGAGGCTCTTTTATTAACATCTCGTCCTTTTCATCAGCTGTGAGCTCAAACCCCCCGCGCCCCATTACATCCTGACCCTGCGAGAACTTTCCCTTGAGTGCTTTAAGCTTAAGCGGACGCTTTATATTAAAATCTTCCTCCAGAGCACCATTGATTGCTTTAACCCCCCGACCATCAAGAACAATCTTGCCCTGCCAGCCATCTCGCACAACCCAACCAATTGAAACGACCACGGCTGCATTACCCGGCCAAACCATACGCGAACATGCGTGATAAACAGCTCCACCTTTTTCAATAATCTGATCCAAACAAACCTTGCGAGACCCAGTTTCTGTTATAGATTTTGTTGCGAGCAAACCAAAGCACCCTCTTGAACGAAGCAAAGAAAATGCTCGTAGATAAAAATATACGCAAAGATCTGGCGATCCCACCACACCATTTCGCACAAAATTTAAATACTGCTGATAATCTAAACCAAAACGTCTGCCGATAAGTCGCCCGCCGCTAAAAGGGGGATTGCCGACAAAACTATCAAAGCCGCCACGTTCACGTGCAAAAACCTCTGGAAACTCCAATGGCCATTGAAACGGGTGACGACAATCTCCGCGTTCAACCTCAGAATTAAGCGCTACACTTGAGCGGTGATCTATGGCACTAAGCGATTCAAGATCTCCAGCTATAGCGTCATCTGCTTCAATTGCCAATGAACCTACAGCATATTCCAGTTGATTTGCATTACCACCAGACTGCAACACTTCCCCAATGAATGCATCTGCAATATGACCTGCAACATCAAGTTCACGGCGCGCATTGGCATTCAAGTGTGACATTGCCTCGACGTCACGGATGTCTCGAATCGGCATATTGCGAATTTTTTGACGTAAGTTGATAGCTCTGTTTACAGCTTGTTCAATGCTCTGCCCAAATAGACGTTGCTGCCCCTTATCCTTGGGTTGCATCGATAGTTGAGTGAGCTGATCCAACCGATGGATTCCCAGTAAGCTGTCACCACAGCGCAGGTTGTGATCCAGGAATCCGAAGGGACGCCCCTCGGCCAGCGTCACCAGCCAGATCGACAGTTTGGCGAGCTCCACCGCCAGCGGGTTCATGTCCACACCGTAGAGGCAGCGTTCGGCGACGAGCCGGCGGGCGATCACCGTGCGTTCTTCGGCATCCCTTGGCAGCAGCTCACTCTCTTCTGCGCTTTCCAACACCTCGCCATCGACGCCGACGACACAGCCCGAGGCTTCGGCCTGACCCCAGGCTTCGACGAGCCGCTCACCCAGCCAGCGGCAGGCTTGGACGAGGAAGGCCCCCGACCCCATGGCCGGATCGCAGACCTTCAGGTCCAGCAGCTCCGCAGGGGGCTTCAACCGCCACTCCTCCTTCGGTTTTCCCTCCGCCGGGCCGATGTAGGCGACCGGGGTCAGCGTCTCGTGGACGATCTTCTCGGTGAGGCTCTTCGGCGTGTAGTGCGTCCCTGTCTCGCGCCGGTCATTGCCCATCACCACCGCATAGGCCCCCGGGTGGTAGAGCCTGGGGTGGTTCCAGGGGTCCAGCGCCATCAAGTGTACGTAGGGTTCGACCCGGTCATGCAATCCCACCTTCCCTCGACAGGCCGTCAGCAGCGCTGCGGACAGGCGATCGTCCCGGAAACGCTGCAGATCTTTTCTCAATGCCGAAACACTGCGCCCCGTCCGTTCCTTGAGAAGCTCGATCAGTGTTTCCTGGCCATCCAGACTGGCCTCGGCGAGCTCACGTAGCGTCGCCTTCGGCGACTTGGCCTGGGCGGAGCCACGCAGCTCGAGCGTGACCTCGTCGATCTGCTTGACGGTGCGCTCCAGGAGGCCCTCGTAGACGTGGCCGATCTGCTCGACGTCGAGGGCGCGATAGGAGAGCGTGCGACCCTCGAAGCTCTGGATCGCATCGAGCATGAGCAGCACGGTGCGATCGTCGATGGGCAGCGGATCCGCGGCGTCGGTGAGCCAGCTGGAGCCTTTGGCTCGCCCCTCAAGGAACGGGTAGCGGTCCGGATCGAAGAGGGATCCCCCCATGGCGGGTAGCCGGAGGTCGGTGTGTTCGATGCCGCCGTAGATGGCCCGGAACAGTGCCAACAGTCGTGACCAGCCGGCGTGTCGCCGTTCCAGGAGCTCGTGGGCATTGGACGACACCCTGCGCAGGCGCTGCCGGAAGGTCGACAAGGCGTAGTGGTTGTCGTAGGTGGTGTTGCCCAGCAGGAGCAGCCCCCGCTCCTCCGCCGAGAGGATGAACACCAGCCGCATCATGACAGTGAGACCGCCTTCGTAGAGCTCCTGCGGCTTCACCCCCTCCAGCAGCTTCCCATTGCCATCCTGGTTGGCCTTGTCGATGGCCTGGATCAACACCTCGATCGCCGTACGCACCTGGTCGCCCAAGGCCTCGGTGACCTCGTCCTGATGCTTCTCGGACCTGGCAAAGAGGTTGGGCAATTGCCCTTCCTCGGGACCATAGAAACGCGGTACGGCCAATAGCGAGACGAAGGCACGCAGGGTCTCGGGCTCCTGACTCCAGAGGCGTGCGTACCAACTCACGAAGCTCGTCACCTGGCCGGCCGGCGCATGGACGAGCATCCAGCGCTCACCGTTGGTGACGAGGCCGATGGGGCAGTCGACACCGCGGAGGTAGTGCACCATCCGCTCGGCCGGGGAGGCCGCCCAACCATCTCGATGGACGACCTCGTCGAGCGGTGCATTGGGGGGCTCGACGAACATCGGCAGGAGGGGTTTGTCCGGGTCGTTCACATTCACGAGCACGATGTCCGGCGTCAGGATCACGCCATGCTCTGGCAGCGACACGTGCAGGGCGTCACCGATCTGGTCTCCGCGGCGAAGGTCCCGGTCACCCATCTGCAGCGCCGTCGCCAGCACCTCGTCCACCCAGGCGCGGTGGAGCTCGTCCAGGCTCGGATCGTCGACGTCGACGGCCTCACGCCATTCGTCATAGGCCTGGCGAAGACGGGCTGCATCACGCTTGTCGCGCCCCTCCAGCCCCTGTGGGAACGCCTCGTCCAGCACCGGGATGCTCAGGAAGGGACCGGACACCTCGATCAGGTTCAGCCAATCGTGACGTTCGCTCATGCCTCGACCTCCTTGGCGAGTGACTCGGGGATCAGAAAGACGACGGCGACGGGGAAAGTGCGCTCCGTGGGGTCGGCGTGGTGACGTTCGATGGCACCGACCTCGTGTTCCAACTCGGTGGGCAGTCGATCGAGACGTGCCTCCAGCGCAGCACGGTCGACCTGAAGCTGGCGTTTCTCGGCGTCGCTGAAGATGTCCAACTGCTCAGGCACTTCGTTCCCGTGCAGCTCTCGTTCGAGCACCTGGCGGAGCTCGTCCAACACCTGCTGGATGTCGTCGATCTCACGGTGCTTACGCTTCTCGAGAGTATTGGTCAGGTGACGTAGACGATCGCGAGACCGTGCCTCCACGGTCGCCATCACGGCATCTCGCTGCTGCTCGAAGCGCTCCCGAAGTGCCTGAAAGTGATCCTCCGACACCCTCGCCGGGCGGGATTCATCGAGCCAGGTGCGGACGGTGGTGACCCGCTCCTCGCGTTTGAAGCCATGCGGCTTCAGGTAACCCCCCGCCTCGGTCAGCTCCTCGTGTAGGCGATGATGCTGCCCCCCGGTGATCACCAGCCGTGACACAACCGCCACCGCGGGGGACTCCAGGCGATCGTCGGGCAGCGCTCGCACCGCCACGCGCTGGAGGCGTTTGACGTCGTCACGCTCCCAAACCTGGGCGCGCAGGAGCCGCAACGACAGTTGCACCAGCGGATGGTTGAGGTGCACCAGGACGAGGTCGTCACGCCCCTTGGCGACGTCGTGGTCGAAGGTGATCGGCCGTACTCGTTTCGTGAAGGGGTGTTGCAGGCCTTCCAGCCCCTGCGCCCAGCTACCCGAGAGCGGGGGGAGCCTGAACACCTTGCCCTCCGGAATGCATTCGAGGGACGTCGGTTCCAGATCGGGCTTCTCGGCGATACGAAGGGCCGTGCGTACCGTTCTCTCGATGTGCTCGGCATCGAAGTGCTGCTCCCGGCGTGTCTCCTCGATGCGGTCGTGCAGCTTGGCGATCCGTTCGCGTAGATCCCGATCCGACTTCACCAGGCGCCGACTCTGTTCGATGCGAATCTCTGCATCCCGAGTGTCGAGCTCGCGGATCCGCCCCTCGAGGAGAGCCGGCAGCTGTGGAGCGATGACGGGATTCACACTGCCCATGTCGGCACGCATGGTGTCCAACTTGTCGAGGGCCCGTAGGATGTCCGCTCCCTCAGTGCCGTTGGCGTCGATGGGGTGCCAGATGCGGACCTCGTCGGCCCTCTGGCCATGACGGTCGATGCGCCCGTTGCGCTGCTCCATGACGTTGGGGTTGTAGGGGATCTCGACATGGATCATCAGACTACAGTGATTCTGCAGGTCGATGCCCTCGGATGCGGCGTCCGTGGCCAGGAGGATCCTCAGCGGTGACTCGCTGGGGTGCGCCTGGAACGCGGCCTTGATCTCCTCGCGCTCCTCGGTGTCCATGCCACCGTAGATCAGCGCCATGCGATCGGCGCCGAAGTCGTGACCTGAGAGGACCTGCTGGAGCCAGCGCTGGGTGTCGCGATACTCCGTGAAGAGGATGACCCGCTCGTCCGACCAGGCACCGTCGCGTCGTATGTGACTCTCGAGCCAGTCGATGATGGCCGTCGCCTTGCTGTCCGTGCTGTGGGCATTGCTCTGGGCCCACTGCATGAGCTCGCGAAGGATCTCTCGCTCCTCGTCATCGAGGGGACGGCTACGACGATCGACCTCGACCAGGGCTTCCGCTTCGGCGGCGTCACGCTGCCCGTCATCGGCGTAGTCCTCCTCGGTGCGGGCGATCGCCCGACGGAGGATGCCGGCATCCAGTCTGTTCGCGCACTCTTCGCCGGAGCCACCACGCCCCTCCATGGTGTCGACGTGCTTGGCGAGCGTGGAGGCGAAGGCGGCGGTGGACGAGGCGAGACGCTTCTTCAGGAGCTGGTGCACGAAGTGCTGCGCTGAGCGATCTCCTGCCTCGCCAGACTCGCGACTGGCGATGTACCGGTCCAGCAGTTCCCGGACCCGCTGCTCTTCTGGGGTGTAGTGGACCTCCAATGCCTCTAGGCGTCGGCGAGCGTAGACGGGGCGTCCATCGGGGTGGACGAGCTCCGACTTCAGGCGGCGCACCATGACGCTGGCGAGTCGTGAATCGTCCGGCTCGACGTTGCGGGCGAAGCGCTGATCGTCCAGCAATTCGAGAAGGGCGGTGAACGACTCGGTGAAGCCGTTGTGCGGCGTCGCCGTCAGGAACAGCTTGTGCTGGAAGTGAGGGGTGAGCATGCGCACCAGCCGTGTACGCAGGCTGTCGACGGCGTAGTGCTTGACCGTGGGAGCCACGTTGTGGGCTTCATCGACAACGAGAAGGTCGAAATGGCGTGGGAAGCTGGTGTGTACCGGCAGGACATCACGAAGGTGCCGCAGCCCCTCACCCTGCTTGGCCCAGTCCATGGAGGCGATGAGGCGCGGGAACGAGGTCCAGGGGTTGGCGTGCAGCCCCTGCTCTCGACGCAGCCGCTTGAGGTAGGGCGTGTCGACGATGCGGAACTCGAGGCCGAACTTCTCCTGCATCTCCTGGCGCCACTTCTCCTGAAGCGATGCCGGGCAGAGGACCAGCACCGTCCTGGCGCGGTGACGAAGGAGCAGTTCCTGGATGACGAGGCCGGCCTCGATGGTCTTGCCGAGGCCCACGTCGTCGGCGATGAGCAGATTGACGCGCGCCATGTCGATGGCCCGCACCAGGGGGTCGAGCTGGAAGTCCTCGATGCTGACGCCGCTTCGAAACGGCGCCTGCAGATAGCCTCTGTCTGCATTGGTGGCGGCGCCCCAACGCACCGCATCCAGGAAGGCCTCGAGTGTGTCGGCGTCGTCCAGCCCGGTGATCGTCGGCAAACCGGCGCGTTCGATGATGTGAGCCCCAGGCTCGATCTCCCAGATGACCTGGAGCTCGTCACCCAGTGCGTCGTCCTCGATGGACGACAGCAGCACGAGGTGCTGGGTCCTTCGCTTCCCTGCGATGTCGGAGGGGACGACGTCCGCCACCACCCACTGTCTACGCCTGACCTCTACCAGTTGGCCCGGCTCGGGGACGCCCGCCACCCTCTCGACTTCCCTTGTCGCTTCCGACACTTCCGACATACGAGCTCTCCTCGGTGTCGGGCGACTGCCCTGGGCGCTGGGCAGCATCGCCCTTCAGTTCGTTCAACACATGTTCTACGCGATCGGCCGCCTCTCGGGGCGACTCGTGTTCCCAGATTCTCACCACCGTCCAGCCTGCCTCGGCCAGGCGACGGTTAGTGTCTCGATCCCGTCGGCGATTGGTCTCGATCTTGTCCCGCCAGAATTCGGCGTTGGACTTGGGCCAGGTCCCGTGCAACGGGCATCCATGCCAGAAACAGCCGTCGACGAAGACGGCGATCCGCTGGCGGGTGAAGACGATGTCCGCCACCCTTCTCGGCTTGGACATCACCTTGTACGCCACGCGATAGCGCAGCCCTCGCCGGTGCAGCTCGCGGCGCAAGAGCATCTCCGCCGAAGTGTCCCTCTGGCGGGTGCGCCGCAGACGACGGGAAGCCTCAGGAGACGAGGGCCTGGGCACTCTGGTGCTCACCATCGCGAGAGGTCGCAGCATGCGCCTTGCCAACGGACTCCAGATGAGCCCAGACGCTCTTGCCGACGGCCCGACCGAGCTCGACCGGGACCGCGTTGCCGATCAGCCTGGCCAATGCCGAGAAGCTGACATCCTCGTGACTAGCCGCGAATTTGTAGTCCTCCGGGAAGCTCTGGAGGATCGCGGCTTCACGCAGGGAGATGGCCCGATCCTGTGAAGGATGCCCGAACCGACCGTTGCCATAGCCATGGCACTGTGTGGTCATGGTCGGTGATGGCTTGTCCCATTCCATCCGGCCATACACGCTCGGGTAGGTACTACCACTCTTGGAACGGTGACAAGCCGCCACCAGATGTTCGGGCCAATCCTTCCAACTCCCGCCGGGCTTGGAGGCCCGGATCCTCTGCAAGTTGATGTCGCTGAGGCCGGAGGCGGTGTGCAATGGGTCGCCCGGCCATGCCTCACCCGCCTTGATCTCCGGCAGATGCCCGATGACGTCACGGACGGTGCCGGGCTCCGTCGTGGTGGGAGGGATGAGGCGAATATCACCATGCTTCGACGCCAGCAGGACCAGACGCCGACGCGTTTGCGGCACACCGTACTTTGAGCAGTCGACGATCTGGTGGTAGGTCCAGTATCCCAGTCGCTCCAGCTCTTCGACGAAGTCCAAGAACACCTCGTTCTTGGCCAGGCTCGGCACGTTCTCCATAGTCACGATGTCTGGGGTTGTCGCTTCGGCCAGGCGCGAGAACTCGTACAGCAGGCCCCACTTGTGATCGCGCTTGATGTCGTAGCGCTGCGCGTAGGTGGAGAAGGGCTGGCAGGGTGCGCAGCCAGCCAGGAGCCGTATTCCACCCGCGCCGAACAACGCCTCCAGTTCCTCTCCCTCCAGCTCACGCACGTCTCTCTTGAGGAAGCGTGCTCCTTGGTTGTTCTCTTCGAATGGGTAGCGACAGGCGGCATCGACATCAATGCCAGCGGTCACGTCGATGCCCTCCAGCACGAGCCCACGGGTCAATCCACCAGCCCCACAGAACAAATCAACACAGGTTACGTCGGCCATGAAAACCCTTTAATTCATGAAAATCAATAAGATACAGATTGCTGGAATGTGCTATACCATGACCTAGCTTGATGAGCTATATCTATGATACAACCTAAGGTCCTTCTGGCACACACCTGCACAGGCTCCTGACATGGAGAATCCCCTCCATCCCAGTTACTTCACTACATGGCTAAGCTAGGCCCAACCTCATGGATCTCAGGTTAAGCACAGCACAACTATAGTTTTGAGAGCTCCCGGGAATTCTAATCTTACCAATGAACCCAGGCCGCACCTTACTAGCTTTAGAATCGAACATTGCCAACCTCCCCCTTTATCAGTACCTTGCCATTATCAATTACACTCCCCATATCCTCCAGCCTTCTTACAATACTCATCACTCCATTATCCTTCTTCGTAACAAAAAATATTTTCCGTCTGATATCAAAACTTTCAACATCCCACCCAATCACCCGAAGCAATATTAAACTGTACCAACTCATACACAGTCGCATTCTCAACCATCAACGTGAGCCCCTCCCCCCAAACTTCAGGGGTATGATGATGCACTGTGATCACATCCCTTGGTATTATCTTATATTTCCTTTCTCTCCCTCTCATCAACCCACACCTCAATATACTGCTTCCTTACCCTTACCTGACCTCCCACCATGGCCTCCGATTACTTTCACTATATACAGCGGCGGTAGCCGCTTAGCCTCGCAGGGCAGGACAGCATCGAGCCCACAGGGCAAGTAAGCCCTTTGCACTGTGCGGTCGCCGCTTGCGGCGTACCTGTACAATGCACATCCTGCCGTTGGCCCATCACACATTTTGCTTCACTCTGCTTCATTTCAGGTCCTGATCCCGCAAATGAACTAGAATGAAACAAAATGAAATAAAATCTCTCAAAATGAAGTAAAATGCAGTATCGCTTCGCTATGAGTCGTTACATAGCTGCTGCTTCGCAGCTTTCGAACGCCAAAGTGAGATGCTTGACTGCCCTCAATTCGCCTCGAAAACTCCCCCTGAGACGATTTCAAGGCCTACCCTATGCCTACCCCTTCCTCCTTCTAGATCTCTCCTCACAGCCGCTCATAGGGCACGCATTGGCATTGCCACACGCAAAGGCGACCCTCACTGGAAGATAGTGCGCCGATCTTTTCCGTTGGCGGCTCAGCCCTCTTGGCCACTTTCACGCTGCCAGAACTCTTTCATCACTGAGTCTCCATCTTTGACAAGCGTATGAACCTCAAAGGGACTGAAGGTGGCAAGAGCAACAACCAGCAGACTGTCAATTTGGAGTTCCCTGTCCAAAGCTCTAAGACGCTGCAACTCGAATGGCCACTCATCGCCGTTATATACACCAAGAAGTAATCGACGAAGGTGGTGAGACTGCCCACTATGCCCTTGAGCCACATTGATCAAATTTAGAAGTGCCGGGATACCATGGTCGACCAACTCATCCTCACAGCTAGACCCACCACTAATCACCTCACCAAGAACTTTATCAGGTTTATCAAGCGGCGGACGACCACGCCCTTTCTTTAGCAGCTTATCGCCAAGATACCAATGTGCACCCTCAAGCCATTTCTCACCAAGTTCAGGAGCGTCATCGGAATCTCTCCACCCTTTCCCCTTAGAGGGCTTACGATCTTTCATACGTCACCTCTTAATCTCCAGACACCAGCTTCTCTTTGACTTTCAAAAATCCCAACCTTCCTTCCAAAGACTCAATCCGACTCACCTTCAATTTTTCGACTTTGGAATTAACCGCTTCAGAAAAGGCGTAGTGCTGCTCAAACTTTCCCATTCGATATTTTCGCAAAAGCCCTTCAAACCACCGCACAGGTGAACCACTGATCGCTCCCGCCCGTAACGCCCCGCTCAATTCATCAATCAATAAAACGGCATCTTCCCTGGATACCTCATCCAGCAAGCGAGCCACCAGAGCCCTCTCACCGCTCCTAAGCGCTTCTGGTGTCTCAGGGTAGAGCTTTGCTGCAGGTGGCTGCTGCCCTGCTTCACCGCCGCACTTGTCCACAGGCCTGCTGCCAACTTCCTTTTTTACTTCCTCTGTTAGTTCTAGGGGTGACACAGCTATGTCACCCCCGGGGGTGACACCCGTGTCACCCTCCCCCTGACATTCTCCTGAATCCGTGAGACCGGCCCCCAGGAATGCTTCTAACCTACTGAACTGCATGGCAATATAGCGAATATCGCCATTCACCCAGATAGTGCCATGCC
>NZ_JBSREH010000015.1:0-17702 GCF_055145905.1 Modicisalibacter sp.
GGGCCAGATGCGATCTTCGTCCCTCCACCCCGGCAAGTCTTCTCCATACTGCCCGTGTTGGGTCATTTCCAACATACAAGCGACTTCAGTCGCGATGCAGGGGCCACCGGGCCGCCGCTGTCGGGGATGAATCCCCTCCCACAGGAAGCCTCATTGTGAAAGGTTGTTCATCCGCAATCTGGCCGTGGGAGCGACTTCAGTCGCGATGAAGGGGCCACCGGGCCGCCGCTGTCGGGGATGAATCCCCTCCCACAGGAAGCCTCATTGTGAAAGGTTGTTTATCCGGAAGCTGGCCGTGGGAGCGACTTCAGTCGCGATGCAGGGGCCACCGGGGCGCCGCTGTCGGGGATGAATCCCCTCCCACAGTAGGCCTCATTGTGAAAGGTAGTTCATCCGCAACCTGGCCGTGGGAGCGACTTCAGTCGCGATGCAGGGGCCACCGGGCCGCCGCTGTCGGGGATGAATCCCCTCCCACAGGAAACCTCATTGTGAAAGTCCCCCTACTTCGCTCCGGCGAGGCCGTCATGCATGATCCTGGCGTTGTGGCGCATCATGCCCTCGTAGGTGCTGGCCTCGCCCTCGGCGGCCAGGGCGCCGGAGTAGAGGGTGCCGGCCACGGGAATGCCGGTTTCCTCGGCGAGCTGGCGGATCAGCGCGGGGCTGGTGATGTTCTCGTAGAACAGCGCCGGGATGCGGTTGTGTTCGAGGAAGTCGATCAGGCTGGCCATGTCGGCGGCGGCGGGCTCGGCGGCGGTGTTGAGCCCCACCGGGGACAAAAAGCGCACACCGTAGGCATCGGCGAAGTAGTCGAAGGCGTCGTGGCCGCTGACCACCACCCGCCGGGCGGCGGGAATGGCGTCGATCAGCCGGTGGATCTCGGCGTCCAGGGTGTCGAGGCGCGCCAGGTAGGCGTCGGCGCGTCGGCGGTAGGCGTCGGCGTGGGCCGGGTCGGCTTCGATCAGGCCGTCGCGGATGTTGGCCACGTAGTGTTCGGCGCGGCTCACGTCGAGCCAGGCGTGGGGGTCCAGATCGCCGTGGTCATGGGCGGCGTGTTCGGCATGCTCGGCATGGCCGTCGCCCTCGGCGGGGGGCTCGCCGTGATCGGCGCCGGTGAAGTGCAGCGCAGCGATGCCGTCGGTGGCGACGACCTTGACGCCCCGGTAGCCGCTGGCGTCGAGCAGCCGGTTCATCCAGCCTTCCAGCTGCAGGCCGTTGAAGATCACCAGGTCGGCGCCGGCGATGCGGCGCACGTCCACCGGGCTGGGCGTATAGACGTGGCTGTCGCTGTCGGGGCCGACCAGGCTGGTCACCTCGACGTATTCGCCGCCCACCTGCTCGGCCATGTCGGCCAGCACGCTGAAGCTGGCGACCACATCGAGCGGCTCGGCGGCCTGGCTGGCGGCGGGAAATCCGGAGAGGCCGACGATCAGGCCGGCCAGCAATGCATGGCGCATGGGGCGCTCCTTCGTGGGGGTGCCGCCGGCATCGCCGGCTACGGGATGGGCGGCGGGTTTGTTAGGATGGCGGGCGCCCCTCGGAAGGACGTCTCGCCGTGCCGCATCTGTTCACCAATCGACCCAAGCGTTCCGCCCTCAACCGCGACCGGCCCGAATGGCGCGCCGACTTTCGCTGGGAGACCGTGAACGCCATGCTCTACAAGCTGGGCGGGCTGCTGTTCATCGTCGGCAGCGTGTTCTTCTTTCCGCGCTTCCATCCCTACGAGGACGTCGGCGCCTGGATCTTCTTCGTCGGCTCGCTGCTCTACCTGGTGGTGACCGGCCACGACATGCTCGAGGTGCGCAAGTTCTGGCACGGCAGTCGTCATCACGCCCCGGGCAAGCGGCTCGAGATGATCGCCGCCTCCAGCTACCTGGGCGGCACCCTGCTGTTCACCGCCGGCAGCCTATTCTTCCTCAGCTGGTGGGGCTGGTTCCTCGCCGGTGCCTGGTGCTTCATCATCGGCTCGGCGCTGTTCGTGCTCGGCGCCTGCGTCAACGTGCTGCAGGTGGTCCAGGCGCCGTCGCTGCTGTCGCTGCAGATGACCAACCTCACCGCGGTGACCTTCGTCGTCGGCTCGGTGCTGTTCGTGGTCGCGTCGATTCCCTACCTGTGGACCTTCGATACCTCCCACGACGCGCAACGGCTGTTCACCTTCTTCGCCTGGCAGTACCTGGTCGGCAGCGCGCTGTTCTTCCTCGGCGGCGTGTTCAACTACTACCGGGCCTGCCTGATCATGCGCCGCCGCCGCGACGGCGAGGCCCGCCACGCCGGCGACGATGCGCTGCTCATCGCCTACCTGCACGGCGAGATCAGCGCGGCCGAGTTCCGCGCCGCCTGGCGCGCCGAGTCGCTGCCCGCCCGCGGCATGCCCTGACGCTCAGGCCGGCTCCGGCGTCTCCCGGGCGTCGGCGCGCCGACACCAGCGTGCCCGCAGGCTGTGGTAGCGGCCCAGCAGGGTCGACAGCAGGTACACCCCGCCGGCCAGCAGGATGATGCTGGGGCCCGAGGGCAGGCCCAGGTGATACGACAGCAGCAGCCCGCCGGTGCTGGCGAACAGCGCGATCACCACGGCCACGGCCATCAGCCCTTCCAGGCGCTTCGACCAGAAGCGGGCGGCGGTGGCCGGCAGCATCATCAGCCCCACCGCCATCAGTGTGCCCAGGGTCTGGAAGCCGGCGGTCAGGTTGAGTACCACCAGCCCCAGGAACAGCCCCTGGATGAGGCCGCTTTTGACGCCCTGACCGCGCAGGAACAGCGGGTCCAGGCACTCCACCACCAGCGCGCGGAAGGCCACCGCCATGACCAGCACGGTCACGCTGGCGACCCCGGCGATCAGCCACAGCGCCGTGGTATTCACGGCCAGGATCGAGCCGAACAGCACATGGGTGAGATCGACGCTGCTGCCGCCCAGCGATACCAGCATCACCCCGGCAGCCAGCGAGATCAGGTAGAAGCTGGCCATCGCCGCGTCCTCGCGGTGGCCGGTGAGCTGCGACACGCTGCCCGCCAGCCCCGCCACCAGCAGCCCGGAGAGGATGCCGCCAAGGCTCATCGCCGGCAGCGAGAAGCCGGCCAGCAGAAAGCCCAGCGCCACGCCGGGCAGGATGGCGTGGGCCATGGCGTCGCCGAGCAGGCTCATGCCGCGCAGCATCAGGAACACGCCCAGCGGCGGGGCGGCCAGCGACAGGGCCAGGCCGGCGACCAGCGCCCGCTTCATGAAGCCGTAGTCGGTCAGCGGGGCCAGCAGCAGGGCGTGCAGGGTATCGATCATCGCGTCACTCCGCGGGCGAGGTGCAGGGGCAGGGGGGCGGGGGAGGCCGTCATGCCGCCGGATTGCAGCAGCTCCTGCGGGTCGTGCCAGTGGCCCCGGCCGTCGGCCAGCAGCAGCACGCGGTCGGCCAGCGCGGCGAGCTGGTCGCGGTCGTGGAGGACCACCACGATGGTGGTGCCGGCCCGGGCCATGTCGCGCAGCACCTCGGTGAGCACGGCGACGGTGTCGACATCGACATTGGCGAAGGGCTCGTCGAGCAGCAGCAGTTCGGCCTCCTGCATCAGCGTGCGCCCCAGCAGCGCGCGCTGGCGCTGGCCACCGGAGAGTTCGCCCAGCGGCCGGTGGGCCAGCTGCGAGATGCCCAGGCGCTGCATGACCTCGCGGGCCTGGCGGTACTGGTCCGGCCGGTAGCCCTTGAGCGCGCCGCGGGTCGGCCAGCTGCCGGTCATCACCAGCTCCTCGACACTCATCGGGAACGACAGGTCCAGCGCCAGCTGCTGGGGCAGCCAGGCGCGGCGTTCACGGGAGATGGTGCATTCGACGCGGCCGGTGGTGGGCGGGAGCATGCCCATGATCGCCTGGATCAACGTGCTCTTGCCGGCGCCGTTGGCGCCGATCAGCGCGGTGATGGCGCCGTCCGGGAAGGCGCCTTCGAGATGCTCGATCACCGTGCGCCCGCCCTGGGCCAGCGCCAGATCGTGAAGTGCCAGTCGTGCCATCAGCCCAGCAGCCCCCCGGCCCAGGCTGCCGCCAGCCACAGCACCGCCAGCGGCACCAGGGCCATCAGCAGCCGGCGTCGGGCCGACAGCGACATCAACGAAAAGTGGCAGGGCCCGTCGGGGCGGTGGCGGTGTCGACGTGACATGGCGGGACTCGGCCTCGGGAAATTGGGAAAAGGTTATAACATAACAAAAAGGCGCGGCCAATCGCATTCCATCGCCCGCAGACAGGATCAGTAGCGGATCTGTACTCCCATCCGGTCGGGAGCGAGCGTCCAGGCATACTGGTACTCGAGATTCACGCCACCCAGCGTCAGCCGGGCCGGCTGAAAGCGGTTGAGCGCCACACCGGCCTGACCCGGCTGGGTTCTCAGCTGAATCTCGCCGACCAGCATGCCGGTGGCGAAGCTGACCGCGCCGTCGCGCGGGCGGTCGTCGCCGACGCCGATCGCCAGCCCGCCCAGGGTATTGATGACCAGCGAGCTCAGCCGCGCCCGCCAGGCGCGGCGCCGGCGTTCCTCGGCGGCGGTGGCGCGCATCAGCTCGCGGGCCTCGGCGAGGTGGGCCGCGTCGCGGTGCTCGGCCAGCGTCTGCAGGCGCCGGTAGGCAGCCGGGTGGGGCTGCGGGTCGGTGATCACCCCGGCCAGCGCCAGCGCCGACTTGATGCCGCCCACCCGGGCGTCGAAGCGATCATCGGCACTGTCAGCCTCGCTGGCCTGGTAGGCGTTGTCGGCCAGGCTGGCGGCGTAGACCCCGCCCCAGCCGTAGCGCCACAGCGTGGCCTGCTGCGCCCCTTCCCCGAGGGCGTCGAGATAGGCATCCCACTCGGATTCGGCCGGGGCCGGCTGGGCCAGCGCCGGGGCGGCGAACAGCCCCAGCACCCCGAGCGCGACGACCCGGGCGAAACAAGCAAGGCGAGACATGGGGGCTCCCTGTCAGCGTGCATCCGGAACACGGCGGACGTCCCGCCGTCGGCAAATGTCTGGAGTATAGGGGAACACGGCCCGCGCTTCGCCTTGACAGAGGATGGCGCGCCGCCTAGATTCTATAATAATTAATGAGAATCATTATCAATTAAAGAAGCTGGCGGAGAATCCCCATGACCTATCGCATTCACAGCACCCTGCACGGTGCCAACCCCTGCCTGGAAATCCTCGACGCCAGCTCCGGTAGCGTGCGGTTGGCCTGGGAATACCCACGCCAGCCTGCCGGCGGCGAAGCCACCGATCCGGACCTGCTGGCCATGGAGCGGGAACGCGCCGTTCATCAGCTGTTCTGCCGGCTTTTTCTGCTGACGACGGAGCAGTATCTGAAGGGGGAAATTGCCAGCGATGGCACCTTGAAAGCGCCCGGTTATGGCAAAAGACCGTGACGTCAGGATCACTTTACTGCCTACCAATCGATCCATTGTTGCAGCGCATGACGATTGGCAATTTCCAATTGCTGGGCTCTCGGGTCGGCCTCCACATGGTAGGGGTTTACCCCCAGCTGACGCAGGGCATAACGCACCAATGGGCCACGGCAGTGCAGCGTCAATTCCCCGTGTTGCATGCCGAAATCCATCTCCAGCATGCGCCGTTCCGGGGCACTCAGGCGCCGGTCCGGAATCAGGTGAACGGTTACCATCGTCTGCCAGTCATGATCGTGAGCGGCACCGTGCGTGTCATCGAGACGGTCCCCCGCCGGCTCGGGAAGTCGACAGAAGCGCGTCAAGACGAAGTCGCGGAACGCACGATGTTTCTCGCAATAGGCGCGGGCGTGCCAGCGCCCGGCGGCCAGAACGAGTGAATGAGGCACCAGAATGCGCTCCTCGCCATCGGGGTGGTTGAAGGACGCATAGACCACTTCCAGGCGCTGATGGTCGCGTATGGCGCGGGTCAGGCTTCTCACCACGGCGGGCGAAACGGCACGACTCGGCATGGGGATCGCCTCGGCGCTAGCCATCTCCAGCCCCAGCCCGGCAAAGGGAGTGTCCAGACTTTCGTGACTTCCCAGCAGGTGCAGGTATTCATCGAGCGTGCCCCGAGTCACACGGGGCGTGAAGGCAGGAGCCGGCGCGAAGGCCTTTAGAGAGGCATCGTAAGACAGGTTGCCTGACGCCACTTCCTCCCGATAATGCCGCAGCACTTTCTGGGCCTGATCCCGCCCGATGCCGAATGCCGTGGCGATTTGCGGCGCACTGACTCGACCCTCCCACAACGCGAGTATCTCGATCAGTCGATAACGAAGCTGTTGACTCCAGTTTCCATAATCGATAGCTGACATGACATGTAATCCTGAGCTTACAGGCGTGTCGGAAAAATCAGACCGGCCTGGAAAGTAGGCTGGTTTTATATCCAGCGTCTGGTATGAGAGATTCGATTCTGCTTTATTGAGTTGATCTTAATTCGGATGAAAGCAGATGTCTTATTACCTTTATTGGGGGAAAGCAAAGCCGGAGAGGGAGGGAGCTCAGTGTCATCTCTTGCCCTACCACAGCCTTGATGTGGCTGCCGTTGGTTGGTACCTGCTCGCTCCTGAGAAGCCACTGGCTCAACGTCTTTCCCACCAGCTGGACCTCCCACCCAACATCTTGCGTCGCCTTTTCATTTTCCTGCTCGGGTTGCATGACCTTGGCAAGTTCGCTCGTGCCTTCCAGGGGTTGGCCCGGCCCGAAGGCGTTGATCTGGTGCCGCCTATCGAGCGTCTGGCCTATACCGAACGGCATGATCGGCTGGGTGCCCTGCTGTGGCGGTCGTGCTGGATCGAGTGGTGGCGGGATGGCACCTTGGGAGAAGCAAGAGAACTGCCGCCGCGACGCGAGCGTCGCCAGCTGGCCGACACGCTGCGTGCCTTGCTGGCGCCGATGTTCGGCCACCATGGCCAGCCGGTGGAGGCTGGTCGGCTGGATCTTTCCCAGTTCTTCGGCAGTGACGATATCGCCGATGACGTTCAGGCCGCACGACAGTTCGTCGCCGACTGGGCCGCCCTGATCGAGTTCAATTGGCCGGTCGACAAGCTGGTCACTCCCCAGTGGCGGGAAGCCTTTCTATCGGTGAGCTGGACGATTGCCGGTTGGGCCACCTTGAGCGACTGGCTGGGCTCCAATCGCGACCATTTCGCCTACTGCCAGAACCGGATGCCGCTGGCCGAGTACTGGCCCGTCGCGCTCGAGCGCGCCGAGCAGGCGTTGCAGGAGAGCGGCTTTGCACAGCCGCCCGAGCCGGTGCCTTATGCCGGGCTGGCCAGCTGGTTCGGCGGCCGGTCGGTCACGCCGACTCCGCTTCAGGGTGAGGCCGAGAGCCTGGCACTCGGCGATGGTCCTCAGCTATTCATCCTCGAAGACGTCACCGGCGCCGGCAAGACCGAGGCGGCCTGCATCCTCGCTCAGCGTCTGCTGGCGGCAGGCCACGGCGAAGGGCTCTATTTCGCGCTGCCGACCATGGCGACTTCCAACGCTATGTATGAACGTCTCGGTCATCTGCATCGACGTTTCTACACCGAGGCGTCTCAGCCGTCCTGTGTGCTGGCACACGGTGCCAGAGAGCTCAACGATACTTTTATGAAGGCCGTGGCCGCCGAGCAGCCCGGAGACAGGGACTACGCCGCTGATGACATGACGGCCACCACGCGCTGCAACCGCTGGCTGGCTGATTCGCGCAAGAAGTCGCTGTTGGCCGACGTAGGCGTCGGTACCGTCGATCAGGCGCTGATGGGGCTGCTGCCGTTTCGGCATCAGTCGCTGCGCCTGTATGGCCTGGCACGCAAGGTGCTGATCGTCGACGAGGTACATGCTTACGACCACTACATGCAGACCCTGCTCCATCAGCTGCTGGCCCACCATGCCCGTCAGGGCGGCAGCGCCATCCTGCTGACGGCCACCATGCCGCGCGCCATGCGCGAGGCGCTGGCCGCGGCCTGGCGCCAGGGCCTCGCGCAGGAACCGCCCGAGCTTCAGAGCGAGGCGTTCCCGCTGTTGACGCAGGTCGGGTACGACCTGGAAAACGAAACTCCGCTGGCTACCCGGCCCGAGGTCTCGCGCGAGGTCGGCATCGACTGGCTGGCATCCGAGGAGCAGGCGCTCGATGCCGTGATAGCGGCCGTCGAGGCTGGGGAGTGCGTGGCCTGGGTGCGCAATACCGTCGACGACGCCATCCGCGCCTATGAGCAACTCTGTGAGCGTCACCCCGATCCCGAACGCTGCCTGCTGTTCCACAGCCGTTTCGCGATGGTGGATCGCCAGCGCATCGAGTCGGATGTCATCGAGCGGCTGGGCAAAGCCTCCACCCCCGATCAGCGCCGCGGCCAGGTGCTGATCAGCACGCAGGTCTTCCAGGAGTCGCTCGACTGCGATGTGGACCTCATGATCAGCGATCTGGCGCCCATTGACCTGCTGGTTCAGCGCGCCGGTCGCCTTCAGCGCCATGTGCGCGGTCCGCGTCGTGCACCGCTGCTGTCCGTGCTGGCTCCCGAGTGGAATGCCGAAGCGGATGCCCAGTGGCTCAAGCGTGCCTTGCCGGGCACTCAGGCGGTCTATCGCGACACCTCCCTGCTATGGCTGACCCAGCGCGTGCTGCGCGAACTGGGCGCGATCCGCATGCCCGATGAGGCGCGGGCGCTGATCGAAGCCGTCTATGGTACCGTCGCCGACCGGGTGCCCGACGGTCTGCACGAGGCGAGATGGGAGCAGCGCGGCTTGCAGGGAATGGCCGCGTCGATGGCTAACTTCAACGCCCTGTCACTCGAGCGGGGCTATCTTCGCCAGCTGGATATCGATCAGTGGCAGGAAGAGCTGGAGATCGGCACGCGGCTGGTCGACGAGCCGACGCTCAACGTGGTGCTGCTCAAGCATGACGCCGATGGCGGGCTGGTGCTGTGGGCGGAGGGCGAGCGCCATGCCGCCATGCTCAGCCAGGCGAAGCTGCGCCAGAGCCAGGCGGAGAAGCTGGCGGAGCTGCCGGCAGAGCGTCAGGTCCAGTGGGAAGCCCTTCAGGAGCACTACAAGGCACTGCGTTTTACCCGGCCCTGGCTGGTCGAGGCCGATCCCGTCTGTGCCTATGACGCCCTGTGGGGAGTGAGGTTTTCTAGGGAGGGTGAAAATCCCCGCTGACGCGGGGAACGGGCCATAGAGTTGCTATGAACCGGTTCATCACCGCACGGGCAGTGAACGCACCACACCATTATCTCCCAAGTTGACAGGTTCCTCTAGGTGGGCTAGAAATGTTTGTGCCTTTTCGAATTGCAAATAAATTTGCTATGAACCTTTTTATAATTCGAGAGGCATGGAGCGGCGACGAATCACCGAACCATGCATGTTGCTCGCAACGACACGCTAAGCGTTCTGGTGTTCCCGTTCAAGCGGGCGTCGCCTCAAATCGTATGACTGCTGCCTACCTCAGGAGGCCAACATGATTTTTCGGCGCTATCGGCGAACTAAAAACGGGAAGGTGCTCGATGCCAGGGAGTACGGGTATGAAGCTTGGCCGATCACTCCCCGGCGGCGTATGAAAAAGAAGCCTAAGAAGTAACTCTAACGTCGGTGCTGCCGCAGTCGTAAGCCGTGGCAGCACCTTTGAGAGCAGATTCATATTGAGGCCAGGATGAAATTATTAACAGCAGATTGGCTGCCCTTCCGCACCAGGGACGGTGCCATCGACTACCGGTCGCCCACTGCGGTGGCCGATCCCGAGGTCGTCGATCTCGCCCTGCCGCGAGCCGACTTCCAGGGCGCCGCCTACCAGTTCCTGATCGGGCTGCTGCAGACCGCGCTGCCGCCGCAGGATCACGGCGACTGGCTGGACCGCTTTCTCGAGCCGCCCAGCGTCGCCGATCTGGAGGCCGCCTTTGCGCCGTTCAGCGATGCCTTCGAGCTGGACGGCGACGGGCCGCGTTTCATGCAGGATCTCGATCCGCTGGATGACGTGAAGGAGGCCACCGTCAGCGGCCTGCTCATCGACGCGCCTGGGGCGAACGGCATCAAGAACAACACCGACTTCTTCGTGAAGCGCGGTCGCGTCGAGGTGATGTGCGAGGACTGCGCCGCACTCGCCCTCTTCACCATGCAGATCAACGCCCCGGCCGGCGGGGCGGGCATTCGCGTCGGTCTGCGAGGCGGTGGGCCGCTGACCACGCTGGCATTGCCCGAGTCGGCCGAGGCCAGCCTGTTGTCTCGGCTGTGGCTAAACGTCGTGACGCCCAGGGCGCTGACTCGCTCCGGTCAGTCATGGCAGGCGCCGCGAGTTGATGATGACAGCCTGTTCCTGTGGATGGCGCCGACCCGGGTCAGCGACAAGAAGGGAACCGAGGTGCTGCCCGAGAGCATGCATCCGCTGCATCCCTATTGGTCGATGCCGCGCCGCTTCCGGCTGCTGATCGAGGACGAACCGTGTCGCTGCGATGTCTGTGGACGAGAAACCGAGCGCCGCGTACGCCGCATTCGTGGCAAGAAACAGGGTGCCAACTACGACGGCCCCTGGCTGCACCCGCTGACGCCCTATCGCCGTGATCCCAAGAAACCCAGCGAGCCGCCTCTTTCTACCAAGGGGCAGCCGGGTGGCCTGGGCTATCAGCACTGGTCGAACCTGGTACTGCACGATGCCGACGGCAGCGGCGCGCTGCCCGCGCTGGCGGTGCAGGACTACGTCTCGCAGAAGGTGCGAGCCGTCGATGAAGAGCGTCGTGCCGGCGAAGAGGTCGACGCACTGTTCAAGCATGTCCGACTGTGGGCCTTCGGCTATGACATGGACAACATGAAACCCCGGGGTTGGTACAGTGTCGAGATGCCGCTGGTTGCGGTGCCTCCCGCCCAGCAGGAGCGGCTGCGCGCCTGGGTTCAGCAGTTCACCGACCTGGCTCGGCAGGTCGCCTGGATGGTACGCACTCAGGTCAAGAATGCCTGGTTCGATCGGCCCAGTGAGGCCAAGGGCGACATGAGCCATCTCGATCTTGCCTTCTACGACGCCACTCGCCATGCCTTCTTCCGTGCCCTGTTGGAGTTTCAGGATGCGCTGGAAGCCACAGAGGCCTCGCCGCAACTGCCTTCCGAAGTGGCCGAGCGGTGGTATCGCACCCTCAAGCGCGAAGGGCTGGCGCTCTTCGAGGAGCAGGCGCTCAGCGGGGCACCGGAAGCGGCGGATCTGAAGCGCGCAACCGCGGCGCGACGCCAGCTGCAAGGCTTCCTGGCCGGGCGCAGCAAGGGCAGCAAGGTCATTCGTCACTTTGCCGAGACTGGCGGTTTTGAGTTAACCGCCCGGCCGGCCACTACTGAAGAGGGCATGTCATGAGTGAAGCGGAGCCTGCATCCGTGGCGGAGGCCCCGCCGCGTGTTCCTGAGTATCTCTACGCCATTGAGCGCCGCGAGGCCGATGCGGTGCGCCGCTGGTGGCAGCGTCTGACGCTGCCCACCGAAGCCTTGAAGGCCCATACCGATGCGCCGCCTTGGCCCAAGGGCATGCGGGCGACGCTGCGCCGCTGCGATACCGGCGAGGCGGCGATGCTGACGGAGGCCTTTCGCCACCTGTGGCACTGGCTGCCGGCCGACGAAGACGAGCCCGAGTGGCGCCGTAGCCAGCGGCTTCAGGCCTGGTCCTGTGTCGCCCTGGTGGCGGCCGAGCTGCGGGAAGATATGCCCAAGATGCCTCTGGGCGCAGCCCTGGGTCAGCAGAAGCGTGAAACCGGCAAGCCGTACATGAGCGAGTTGCGTTTCCAGCAGCTGATGGCATCGCGAACCCCGGAAGAGCTGGTGCAGCGCCTGCGCCGCGCCCTGGCGCTGATCGACAAACGCGGCGTCAGCGTCGTTCATCTGGCCGACAACATCGTGCTGTGGTGGCGCGAGTACCAGGGCGGTATTTCGCCAAAACCGACCGAGCGGCTGGGCTTTATCTGGGCCAACGACTACTTCGGCGCCATGGCCGGCTATCGGCAAGACAACCAGTGATTCGTCAACCATGACAGGGAGCCAAGACACATGAGCCATTTCATCCAACTGCATCTGCTGACCGCCTATCCGCCGGCCAACCTCAACCGCGACGACCTGGGGCGTCCCAAGACCGCGATCATGGGCGGTGCCAAGCGCCTGCGCGTCTCGTCGCAGAGCTTGAAGCGGACCTGGCGGACCTCGGCGCTGTTCGAGGAGGCCGTGGGCCAGCATCGTGGCATGCGCACCAAGCTGGTGGGCGTCCAGGCCGCCAAGCGCCTGCAGGAAAAAGACGTGAAAGAGAAGGATGCCCGCGCCTGGGCCACAGAGATCGCCAAGGTCTTCGGCGATGTGGCCAAGGGCGAGCTGGAAACCAGTCAGCTGGTCCATGTCGGCCCCGAGGAGCAGGTGGCGGTCGACGCCCTGGTCGAGACGCTGGCTGCGGAGAACCGCGCGCCGGAGAAGGAAGACCTGAATCTGCTGCGGCACAAGCCCTCGGCCGTGGATATCGCACTGTTCGGCCGCATGCTGGCGGCGTCGCCGGCCTTCAATGTCGAGGCTGCCTGTCAGGTCGCCCATGCCATTACCGTGCATGCCGCCGAGGTCGAGGACGACTATTTCACGGCGGTGGATGATCTGAACACCGGCGACGAGCATCGCGGGGCGGCGCATGTCGGCGAGGCCGGTTTCGGTGCGGGCCTGTTCTACAGCTACGTGTGCATCGACCGCCGGCAGCTGATCGAAAACCTGGGCGGCGAAGAGGAACTGGCCGACCGGGCCATCGCGGCCCTGGCCGAGGCCGCCGTGAAGACCTCGCCCAAGGGCAAGCAGAACAGCTTCGGTTCCCGGGCCCATGCCAGCTATGTGCTCGCCGAAAAGGGTGATCAGCAGCCGCGTTCGCTGGCGCCGGCCTTCCTGCGCCCCGTGGCGGGGCAGGATCAGACGCTGGATGCCATCGCCCGACTGGAGCGCCAGACTCAGGCCTTTGATGAGGCCTATGGCGCCGGCGCCGATCAGCGTTTCGTCGTGGCGGCTGACCCCGACTACCGGGAGCCGCAGCTTTCCGGCGGCGTGCTCAAGGGCAGCCTTGCCGAACTGATCGAGTTCCTCAATCGGAATCACTGAAGGAGTCGTCATGACGGAGTATCTAGTCTTTCGGCTCTATGCGCCGCTTGCCAGCTGGGGCGAGGCGGCGGTGGGGGAGTCACGCCCCACCGCCACCTACCCCGGGCGTAGCGCCATCGTCGGGTTGCTGGGGGCGGCGCTGGGCGTTCGCCGCGACGACGACGAGGGGCAGCGTCGGCTGCGCGATAGCGTCGGTATCGCCATCAAGCAGCGGTCGCCGGGCAGCCTGCTGCGCGATTACCACACCGTGCAGGTGCCGGCATCGCAGTCCAGGGTGACCTATCGCACGCGGCGAGACGAGTTGAGCGCCCCGAAGAAAGTCATCAATACCATTCTTTCCAGCCGTGACTATCGCTGCGACGGGCTGTGGACCGTCGCCGTCTGGCTGACACCACAGGCCGAGTTGACGCTCGAGGCGTTGGAACAGGCGCTCAAGGCGCCGCACTTCCCGCTCTATCTGGGACGCAAGGCCTGTCCGCCGGGGGCACCGCTCGCACCGCGGCGCGAGGCGTTTTCTCGGCTACGCGATGCCCTGGATGTCGACTTTACGCCGCTGTGCGGGAGAAACGCCGAAGAGGAGCGCCGCGCGTTGAGGCTGCCGGATAACGCGCTCTATGCCTGGGAAGGCGATGCCAGGGACCTGGATGGCAATGGCCAGGGTGTGGAGTCCAGTGAGTCCTGGGATATGCCGCTCAATCGCCGCCGCTGGCAGTTCGGACCGCGTACCGAATATCGCCGCGTGGTCCGGGCACGGGAGGAGCACTGATGTACCTTTCTCGAGTGCGAGTCGACCTCAACGGCCTGTCCCGAGGGGCCTTGTTCGACATCATGGATGGCAGGGCCTATGCCGCCCACCAATTGCTGTGGCGACTGTTCCCTGAATATCAGGGACCTCGGCCATTCCTGTTTCGTCAGGAAATGGAGGAATCCGAAGACGGAGGCGCGCCGCGGGGGTTGCCGCTGTTCTATGTGCTCTCCGAGCGAGAGCCGGTGCCGATTGCCGGGCTGCTGGAGGCACAGTGCAAGCCGTTTTTCCCGGTGCTGGAACCCGGGGAGCGGCTTGCCTTTCGCCTGCGGGCGAATCCTACAGTGGCCAAGTCAGTATCAGGCAAGCGGGGACAGCGTGCCGACGTGCTGATGGCCGCCAAGTATCCCTTCGAGGCCGGCGGCCAGAGGAAAAGCCAGGCCTGTGTCGAGGCGATGGATGCGGCCGCTCGCGAGTGGCTGACAGAGCGTGCCGAGTCCTGGGGATTCCGTTTACCGATGTCGCCTGAAGTGGGGGCCTATCGCCAGCATGCGTTATCGAAGGACAAGGGTCGCCCCATCCGGTTTTCCAGCGTCGACTATGAAGGCCTGCTGGAGGTCACGGATTCCGTCCGGTTGATCGAGACTCTGGCGCAGGGTGTCGGACGAGCCAAGGCCTTTGGCTGTGGCCTGATGCTGTTGCGTCGTCCCTGACCGATAGCGGACAAGGAGTGCAGGATGGGGTTCATTCCGCTCAAGCCGATCCCCGAGAAGGATCGCATGTCGATGATCTTCGTCGGCATGGGGCAGATCGATGTGCGCGATGGCGCTTTCGTCGTCATCGACGAGGTCAACGGCGAGCGCATGCATATTCCCGTCGGTTCGGTTGCCTGCCTGCTTCTCGAGCCCGGTACTCGGGTCTCCCACGCTGCCGTGAAGCTGGCCTCGGTGGTGGGAACATTGCTGATCTGGGTCGGCGATGCCGGCGTGCGGCTCTACAGCGCCGGCCAGCCGGGTGGGGCTCGCTCCGACAAGCTGCTCTATCAGGCGCAGTTGGCACTGGATGACACGCTGCGTCTGAAGGTGGTTCGCAAGATGTTCGAGCTGCGGTTCGGCGAACCACCTCCCTCGAGGCGCAGCGTCGAGCAACTTCGGGGCATGGAAGGCGCCCGGGTTCGCAAGACCTACCAGCTACTCGCCAAGCAATATGGACTCAAGTGGCAGGGGCGGCGCTACGATCCGACGCAATGGGATGCATCGGACGTCGCGAATCAGTGCTTGTCTGCCGCGACGGCCTGTCTCTATGGCATCACCGAAGCGGCGGTTCTGGCGGCGGGCTATGCACCGGCGATCGGTTTCCTGCATACCGGCAAGCCGTTGAGTTTCGTTTACGATATCGCCGATATCGTCAAGTTCGAGACCGTGGTTCCGGCGGCCTTCCGTGTCGCGGCACGCAATCCGCCGATGCCGGAAAGGGAAGTGCGAATCGCCTGTCGAGATGCCTTCAAGCAGACACGGCTGTTACAGCGGCTGATACCGATGATCGAGGAGGTATTGGCAGCCGGCGAGATCGAGCCGCCGCCTCCCGCTCCGGAAGCGGTACCGCCGGCGATCCCCGAGCCGGAATCGATCGGCGATAGCGGGCATCGGAGTAAGTGATATGGCAATGGTTGTCGTCGTGACCGAAGCGGTTCCACCACGCCTGCGCGGGCGCCTGGCCGTCTGGCTGCTAGAGATTCGTGCCGGCGTCTACGTGGGCGATGTCAGCAAGCGGATTCGCGAAATGATCTGGGAGCAGATCGAAGCCCTGGGCGAGGAAGGCAATGTCGCCATGGCCTGGGCGAGCAATCATGAGTCCGGCTTCGAGTTCCAGACTTATGGTACCAACCGTCGTGAACCCGTTGATCATGATGGCCTGCGCTTGGTGCGTTTTTTACCGCCAGAGCCAACTAGCTGATTTTTAAGGCTCTTTAACAATGCAGTCTGGTCAAAAAGTAATCAAAATCGCTGGTGGAAACCCCGCTGGTGATTTTCTTCATTATAAACAAGTGGCTACAATTAGTCCGATCCCCGCAGGCGCGGGGATAACCCGGCCGGGAGCCTCGTCCTCGTCGGCCTCGTCGGCCGATCCCCGCAGGCGCGGGGATAACCC
Source organism: Modicisalibacter sp. (assembly GCF_055145905.1). Classification (NCBI taxonomy): domain Bacteria; kingdom Pseudomonadati; phylum Pseudomonadota; class Gammaproteobacteria; order Oceanospirillales; family Halomonadaceae; genus Modicisalibacter; species Modicisalibacter sp. Next base: position 15,906 of record NZ_JBSREH010000015.1, read on the forward strand.
GCTGGCCCGCGAGGACCGGGGTATCTACGGCGTCCGATCCCCGCAGGCGCGGGGATAACCCGGCGCGCGGATTGTCGTTGGCCGGCTGGACCGGCCGATCCCCGCAGGCGCGGGGATAACCCGGCATTATCGCTCACCGCCGTCGTGTTTGCAAACCGATCCCCGCAGGCGCGGGGATAACCCGGCGCAGGTCGATCGGTGTGGTGTCGTTGCGCCCCGATCCCCGCAGGCGCGGGGATAACCCGCTGGTGAAACCAGATAGCCGTGGTGTCGTTCACCGATCCCCGCAGGCGCGGGGATAACCCGGACCAGAACGGCCAGAAGCAGGAGCGCACCGACCGATCCCCGCAGGCGCGGGGATAACCCGCAAGCGTCGAGTCAGTTCCTGTGGAGGGACATCCGATCCCCGCAGGCGCGGGGATAACCCGCGATGCCGCGACGTGTGAGATACGGATTCAGCCCGATCCCCGCAGGCGCGGGGATAACCCGTCAGTCGGTCGATAGCGCGCTTTTGAGCGTCGCCGATCCCCGCAGGCGCGGGGATAACCCGCACTGCGAAGACCGCCGTATCCCGGTCATCGGCCGATCCCCGCAGGCGCGGGGATAACCCGTACTTCCCCGACCTGTCGAGCCAGGGCGTGGACCGATCCCCGCAGGCGCGGGGATAACCCGACATCGCTGCCTTGGGCCTCAAGGAACTCAAGCCGATCCCCGCAGGCGCGGGGATAACCCGACGGATGCCTCGCTGACCACCGCGACCGACGTCCGATCCCCGCAGGCGCGGGGATAACCCGGGGGTGCCGCATGACCCCTTGGAGCCAATCAGCCGATCCCCGCAGGCGCGGGGATAACCCGCCGGGTCAGCAACCGGGTTCTGGGAATTGCGCCCGATCCCCGCAGGCGCGGGGATAACCCGAAAATCTCGGTCTCTACGTTGGTCTTTGCGTCCCGATCCCCGCAGGCGCGGGGATAACCCGCCAACATGCACCGCGAGCAGCCCCCGGCGGCCCCGATCCCCGCAGGCGCGGGGATAACCCGGTCCGCCAGTTCGGCTACGCGCCGTCCGCCGCCCGATCCCCGCAGGCGCGGGGATAACCCGCAGACCATCGCCGCCGCCACCCAGGTGATGCCCCGATCCCCGCAGGCGCGGGGATAACCCGTCGATGGTCTGCGAGGTGCCATTGCTGCTGGCCCGATCCCCGCAGGCGCGGGGATAACCCGCGGCCACCCGATCTCACCGACGACAACGACGACCGATCCCCGCAGGCGCGGGGATAACCCGAATCTCCTGGTCTGACATGACGTCCTCCAGAACCGATCCCCGCAGGCGCGGGGATAACCCGCTGTCATAGCTGGCGGCAGCGGCGGCGGCCGACCGATCCCCGCAGGCGCGGGGATAACCCGGTGACGGTCCCCAACTCCGGCGGCCGGCCGTACCGATCCCCGCAGGCGCGGGGATAACCCGGCATCGATGTCGGCGCCGTTGAACGAGGTGGCCCGATCCCCGCAGGCGCGGGGATAACCCGGCCTGCCCCTACCGGCTGTCGTGCACCGCCACCCGATCCCCGCAGGCGCGGGGATAACCCGCACGTTGGCGATGAGCTGCTGTGGGAGCTGGTCCGATCCCCGCAGGCGCGGGGATAACCCGCCCGGCGAGAACCCAAATCCGGTCAGCCACACCCGATCCCCGCAGGCGCGGGGTGAAGTGGACCCCATTCACTGAACCACCTGACAGGCGAGCTAAGCTCTGACCGGGTTGTCATCAGGCGTCAGGCCGCCTGGATCAGTGGTTGATCG